>CAIWIS010000146.1 GCA_903912795.1 uncultured Bacteroidales bacterium | reverse complement strand
GTTTACATCACATTAAGTTCTTGTTTATTGAATAGAATTTTAAATATCTGCACAATAAAATACTCTAAATTTGCACAATAAAACACCCGAAATTTGCACAACAAAAAATTATTTATACTTTTGCAATGAATTTACATAACTAATTATGAGTTACATAAAAAGATTAGCCGAAGAAGATTTAAAGGAGAAGTTATCTGCTTCGGGTGCTGTGCTGATAAAAGGTCCAAAATCGTGTGGAAAAACAGAAACTGCTAAACAATATTCAAAAAGTTTTTTGGAAATGGATAGGGACAAACAGGTTCCTATAATAATGGCAACAAATCCCCAATTATTATTGGTAGGTAATACACCACGATTAATTGACGAATGGCAGGAACAACCCGAAATCTGGAATTATATACGCCACGAAGTGGACGACCGTAAAACGAAAGGGCAGTTTATACTTACCGGTTCGGCTAACCCTGTCGACGATGCAAAACTACATAGCGGTGCAGGGCGATTTACTGTTGTGCAAATGGATACAATGACCTGGCAGGAATTAGGTTATTCTACCGGCGTAGTAAAACTTTCTGATTTGCTTGAAGGTACTTTCCCAACCTTTTACGACACAGGTATTTCGCTCGATTTCATTATTGATAAAATGCTAATAGGCGGATGGCCCACTTTATTGAACGAAAGCACAAAAAATGCCATCATAATGAATAGCGGCTATGTAGATTTACTTTGTGAAGTTGATATGAGCAGGGCTACAGGAGTAAAACGAGACCCTACAAAAGTACGAAGTTTGATTCGCTCCATTGCCCGAAATATAGCTACCTTGGTAGACAATAAAACCTTAGAATTGGATGTGAAAAATCTGGATAAAAATGAATTATCGAGAAATACACTGTCGGAGTATCTTGATGCATTGTCACGCTTAATGATATTATACGAACAACCTGCTTTCAATCCACATATACGCTCTTCGGCTTCGTTGCGAAAATCACCTAAAAGGCATTTGTGCGACACCTCGTTGGCAGTTGCAGCATTGGGTTTGAACAAAGAATCGCTCTTTAAAGATATGAAATATACCGGATTTTTGTTTGAATCGTTGGCAACACACGAGTTAAATGTGTATGCCAAAGCGAATGACGCAAACGTTTTTCATTATAACGATTCGAACGGTTTGGAAGTGGATGCTATTGTACAGAAACGAAATGGCGATTATGCTGCTTTCGAAATAAAGTTGGGTGTAGGATATATTGAAGAAGCTGCCGAAAGTTTAAAGAAATTTGCAAAAAACATAGACTCAACCAAAATGGATGTACCAAAATCATTAAATATAATTACAGGTACCGGAATGAGCCATCAACGCCCCGATGGTATAAACGTAATTTCGTTAGCTTCGTTGGGAAAATAACTGAAATGTACAATGAGAAAAGAAGACAGACAATTGACATCACATCATCACAACAAAATTCTGGTGATTGTGGTATCCTTATCGTTGGTGGACGACCCAGCGGGCGATTTTTAGCGGTAAGTGGTAAGTTGTAAGTTGTAAGCGGTAAGTTGTAAGCGTTAAGTTGTAAGTTGTAAGCGATAAGCGGTCAGTCTTGGACGTTAGTGATTAGTGGAGTTAATGTTTTTATAGAGAGGAAACTACAGAAAATTCAGCAAGTAAGGATTCCTTACTTACTGGTGAAAATAGGAATAATTATAAAACAAAAATAAATAGAAGGTATTTATGAGTCAGGGCGAAATTGTAATCTATCAAACATCTGATAATCATACTTCGTAGGAGGTACGGCTTGATAATGAAACAGTTTGGTTAACACAAGCACAAATGGTTGATTTGTTTGGTAGAGAGCGTACAGTAATAACAAAGCATATCAATAATATTTTTAAGGAAAATGAGTTGTCCGAAAAAAGCAATGTGCATTTTTTGCACATTGCTTTTT
>CAIWIS010000145.1 GCA_903912795.1 uncultured Bacteroidales bacterium | reverse complement strand
ATAAAACCGATATTAATTGGCAAAGCAAAAGTTACACTTGTGTTGTTGAGCCTGGCCATTAATAATGGTTTCAGCTATTATCAGATATTTGATACTTCGGAGGAGCTGTTGGAGTTGGGTAATGCTATATTTGATTTGGAACGTGAGCAATATAACGAAGTGGTTGATCGCTTTAATTTCGAACCATTTAATTCAAACCTGTTGTATATTGATAGAATAGAAATTTTACCTGAATATCGGCTAGCCGGTTGGGGTAAGAAAGTAATCAAAGAAATTCTTTGTCGGTTTAGTGGTTGTTACGGATTGATGATTCTCAAATCGTTTCCATTGCAGCTCAAAGTGGATAGAGATACTACCGATGATTGGAATGTGCAAATGGAATTTGAGAATCTGGAGCAGGATGCAAAGGTGGCTACTACCAAACTCAATTCATTTTATAAGTCCTTAGGTTTTAAGAAACTACTCAACGACAATTATTTTTTCTATAATCCAGAACTTAAAAACAGCAAGCTAGATAAGATTAATATTGATGACTAACCAAATAACCTGATTAAATTATTATTTTATGGCCAAAAACATGCATGCTAAGCCCTTCGATGAAGGTACTATGGTGAAATTAGAACTGTTTAAATTGTATTTCAGAGAATGGTTGCCGGTATTTACAAAAAGCCAATTTAATAAGCAAATTGAAATATACGATTTTTTTGCGGGTGAGGGCACTGATGTTGAGGGTACGTATGGAAGTCCTTTGATTTTGTTGGATGAGATAAAGTCCTATTGTGCCGACTTTAAAAATAACTCAACACGGGTTGAGGTACACTTTAATGACTTTTCATCCAAGAAAATCTCGAAATTAGACTCAAATGTCAATGAAAAATTGTTGGAATGTTCTGATGAAAAGAAATATGAATTTTGTCAGTTGAATAACGGAAAAACCAATTGTCCGTTTATAATCAAAAGTCACAATCGTGATTTTCAGGCTCTGTTTGCTGCCGAATTTAATAGGTTTAAGAATGCTCCCATGATTCCGCGTTTTATGCTCATAGATCAGTATGGTGTTAAGCATGTCACAACCGAGGTTTTTAATCAATTGACCAGCTTGCCTAAAACTGATTTTATATTTTTCATTTCTTCCAATCATATACGTCGGTTCAAAGAACATCCAGGGTTTACGGCTTATCTTGATAGCAGTAAACTCGATTTTTCTGAAAGCAGACCGGTAGAATGTCATAGGGTAATTTACAACTATTACAAATCCTTACTTTATGGCAAAAAATACTTTCTTGGTCAGTTTTCGATAAAGAAAAACAATAGTATTCATGGTGTGATATTTGGGTCGAGCCATCCTTTTGGATTAGAAAAGTTTCTGAGTGCAGCATGGAGAATTGACCCACACACAGGTGAAACTAATTATGATATTGATGAAGATCATATCAGAACGGGTCAATTGTCAATGGATTTGTTTGAAACCGGAGCACCGGACAAGATTAAAAAATTGGCCGCTTTTGAAGAAGATTTAATTTATTTCTTAAAAACGGAACAAAGTAACCAAAGTATTTATATTTTTGCACTCGAAAAAGGGATAAGCATACCTAAAACAAATGAGATTTTATCAAATTTGGAGAAAAACAACAGACTTCTTTTTAAGGGAGATGAAAGACGTAAAAGTGCTTTTTACCTCAAATACGATCCTGAAAAGAAGATAATAATACAATCAAAATGAGAACAACCAAAATTGAATGGACTGATAAAACCTGGAATCCGATAACCGGATGCACTAAAATTTCATCTGGTTGTGCTAACTGTTATGCCGAAGTTATGTCGCGCCGACTGCAAGCCATGCGGCAGGAAAAATATGCAAATGGTTTTACGTTGACTATGCACGAAGATGTTTTGGCGGAGCCTAAACAATGGAAAAAGCCTCATAATATCTTCGTTTGT
>CAIWIS010000144.1 GCA_903912795.1 uncultured Bacteroidales bacterium | reverse complement strand
TCTAACCCCGTTTTTAATATTATATTATAATATGCAAGGCAGGTGGCACATGCCGCTTTGCGGTGAGCCTTGCTACCCATACGACTAAGTCAAAGAGACTTGGCCGAGCCATTTGCATTTTACAAACTACGCCGAGCAGGGGTTTGTTTCAATAATTCTTATTTGCTCAATGCCAAAAATGTATAACGAATAACAACAACTTTTTATTTGTTAGATTCTTTTCTATACTATTGAAAGTGTAATTTTTAGAATCTAATACCTAATTTTGATTTTAAAACCGTATTTGGTTTATTTCCGTCTGGAATATTGAAATTGGCTTCTATTCCCAAATATATTTTGTTTATTTCTATTCCTGTTCCAAATAAAAATCCGCCACCAACTGGGAATGAATATGTTGGAAGTTCAACGTAATCATAGTAACCATTTGAACCTCTAAAAATTGATTTTCCTCCTGTGAAAATTGAAAAATAACCACCTGCATTAAATTTCATTTTGCTAACTTCGGATAATTTTATATTCGTTGATATTGTTGCGGGAATTTCTAAGAAACTGTAATTAGATAATTTCCCAGCGTTAAATGTCTGTGGGTGATTTACAACATATTCCATAATATTTTTTTTGCTATCAGTTGATACTGAGTTAAAATTTAAACCAGACTGAAAGCTCCAAGATTTTGAAAATGGAAAGTCAAATAAAACTCCAAGATTATATCCCGGTTGAATTGCTTCGCCAATAATAATTCCATGACTTGTTCCACCAATAATATAAGAACTTACCTGCGCATTGCTTAATATGGGTAAACAAACAATAAATACTAGAATAATAGTTTTTTTCATTTTTTCTTTTTGATTTGTTATTAATTATTTTTTTGAATTTAATTATATAGTTTCTTGTCTTTTCTTTTTCTTTTGTGTATTTTACAGCTTACCACCCGCTTTAAATATTATATTTTAAAATTTACAAGGCTGGTGGCACATGCCGCTTTGCGGTGAGCCTTGCTTCCCACCGAGCTTGTTCCGATATAATCGGAAACGAAGTCAATTGGAAATCAGCGTAGCTAAAGAGACTTCGCCGAGCCATTTGCATTTTACAAACTACGCCGAGCAGGGTTGGACAGGATATTATAGAAGATTTTGTAAATCTACTTTGAGCAAATCCATTTTGGTATCCAATTTTTTCTTCTTTACTACTTCTGCAAGTAAATCTAATTTCTGTAAAACTGACTGCTTTAAAAAGCTGTACCGCCCTTCTTCGGACTTATTAAAGAAGTTTTCATCGGTTACAATGATTGGGATGCCGATTGATTTCTCATTTTTCCTGTAACTCCCTACTTCCTTTAAGGCTTGCACCTCTGCTGGAAGTGGCTTAACATAGAACTCAAACAATGCCAAAATTAAATCCTCACCATAGTCCTCGTGTTTCAACATTTTTAAAGTATTACAAAACCCTTTTTCTCCCCACACATAAACTCTAAACGTATTGGCTAAATCAATTGCATCTTGCCCACTTAATTTTGGGTCAAATCCAATTTTTAAAAAACATCCAAAAATATTATCATTCATCTCTTAGTGCATATTTAAATTTAATGGGCCTCGTAAGATTTGATTTTGTTGAAACTCCCATTGCCAAGCTCCAAGCCTGTTAGGAAATTGCTCAATTGGAACCATAATCTTATCGGACATAAAAGCCCTTGTATATCTTGATTGAGGAACTAACTTCGATGTAATACCATTCTTTAAAAAAGTGCCATCAGCAGAATAAAGTTTATAACCCCAAGTAGGTTTAAGGCTCTTTAGTGAGTTTCCGTGTACTGCAACCTGTTCTATTGCGTTAGCTCCACCCTTTGCAGCCCCTTCAACAATTTTCGAAGTAAACCCACCTCCTTGTTCAATAGGCACGGCTGTATATACTCTTTTGGGTATGCTCGAAGTCATTGAAGACTTTGCACCCATAGCATATTCAGATCCTATGCCGAGAGTAAACATCTCAAATAGTCCCAGTCCAAAGTACTGAGCCGCACTAAGATACTCACCCTGATTAAGAGCATAACCAGCTTGTCTAGAAGATCCCCATACAGGTATTGCATCTTGCCAAGCATCCCAGTCAGTCAGGTCTCTCTGTACTGCATCCCAATCAGAATAATAATCATAAGCTCCAACCGTCCATACCACAGCATTGTTTAATGGAGCACAATTAATTTGCTCCATATTGGTAACGCCATTTATTGTAGCACCCGCAGTAAAACCAGTACTATTAAGTCCAAAGTTTGAAAACTGAGCACCACCATTGGTTGAGATACCTAAATAAAAGCCACCTGTTGATGAATATCCAAGCACACCACTCCATTGGGGTGTCCAGTTACTCCATCCTGTATCTCTAACACCAGATAAGTAAGAAATACCAGATGAAATAGCTAATCCAACTATTAACCAAGGAAACTCCCCACTCGGATCAGTGTACTTAAATGGATTACCCATGCAGTAACCATATCGATTATAAGATAACCAATTATTTCCATCCAAAACTGGATCAGGGCTAAAGAACATAGCCATTAGTGGATCGTAAACGCGCCCGTTCATATTGATAATGCCAAAAGCATCGAGGTGCTCATGCCCTGTGTAACCACGGTTTACTATCCACGAAGTGCGTGTGTCGCTTTCTGTCCAGTTATCAGGATTACGGCGTGCTCCCCATGGGTCGTAGGCGTAGCGTTCCACTACAGTTCCACTTTCATCGGTCAGTGCTATCAAAGAACCCTGATAATCGGTATAACTATAATACAAATGCTCCTCGTATTCCCACGAAGGTGTAATGGTAGTTATCATTATCGCGCCGCTAAGATAATGGATTTGTTTTACATTTCCAAGTGCATCTATCTCTTCTTCGTAATCGCCCAGATAATAACGGGTAAGTGTAGGTGCACCTTGCAGTATACCATTGGCATAATACTCCGATTTTCGGCGTTGGTCGTCAACACCATACGTAAGCACATAATCTTTACTTCCTTCGTGAAGAGTGGCTATCTTTTTAAAATCGGTATAAGTAACATTTAATGTCTGAGACTGTAATGAGGTAAGCGGTCCTGCTACCGAAGTAAGTGCATGTGGTCCCGGATTGGGGTTTACCGCTCCCTGCTCGTTGTTTGCTGTGCCATATTTAAAATCACCTATATCGGTTTTGCTGCTGATAGTGCCTGTAGCAGGGTCGTATGTCAAAGCATTGTTTTTGGAGTAATCACCATCTCCTGCAGTTACATTCCAATTGGTTAACCTATCGTTTGTGTCGTAAACAAAAGTTTCTTCATTACCATTATTGTCGGCTCTGTATTGCAGATTACCCTTATTGTTAAAATAATAGTACATATCAATTGCATTTCCTGAAATATTATAGCTAGGCAATCCTCTATTGTCGAAACCATAGTAAGTATCGTAATTGCCTTTGCGTTCCTGTGTTATTTGTCCGCGTGCATTCTCGGCTACCGCTTTCCATATTGGTCGGTTGCTTCCGTCCTTTACTTCGGTTAGGTTTCCATATTTGTCGTAGGTATTATAAACCGTGTAATACGAAGGATATTGCTTGGCAGTTTCCCTGCCATACATGTCGTATTCATAATAGGTACCAAATGAATTTACGTTCTCAATTTCTTCGACGGAATAATAAAGTCTATCAAAACCGTCGTAATAAAATGATCGGGTGTGCTTATTAGCAATACTTATACTGGTTGGACGACCTTTGTGGCTTGGGTCACCATAAGTATATGTTGTCGTTTCGCCATTGCGCACAATGTTGTTGATAGTACCGTTGTTGTTGTAATTGTTGGTGGTAACAATATATTGACTAGTATGTACTTTTTGCTTTTCTTCGGTTAATTCTCCAAAACCATTATAAGTAGTAAGCACCTCTCCCGCATCGGGGTCAACTAATTTCTTGCGTTGTCCTTGCAGGTTATACTCCATACTTAATGCCTGTCCTCCCTGAGGTGTAGTTGTTTTTGTTAAGCCACTTGGATAATAAGTAAAGCTAACGGATTTACCATTCTCAGTACTTGTTTTTAGCAAACCGGCACTGTTGAGTTCTTTGGACGAAGTAAAGAATGGAGTTGTTTCTCCTGTGACAGTTCGGCTTACACTTTCCACACGGACATTGTAAGCCATAGTGCTTACATCACGTGAAGTTGTTACTGTTTGTGGTCGCCCATAACTATCGTAAGTATAAGTAGCTGCCCATGTTTTACTGGCCGATTCGGTTTCGAAGTACGGATCGGATACTTGGTATACTTGCTTTTTGGCATTGTATTCGGTCGATACACATATTTTCTTTTCGTTCAACCCATAGTAATCTTTACGCACTTCCTGCCCAAGGGTATTGTACCATGTCCATACCGGCGATGAGCCTTTGGTTTCCTCATAAGTATAATACACTGCACCCGGCACAGCTCCTGCAGCCCATTGCACGGCTGTTCCTTTGCGATAACCTTCAGGATAGGTTACCATAAGCGGTTTGTTCCAGGCATCGTAACTGTAAGTGGTTGTTCCACTGTGGTCGGTTTCGGACTTTAGCAAGCATAATGCTTCATCCCACACATACGAAGTAGCTTCGAGCAAATGATTGGTTTTATTTGCCACAAAGTAGCCCGAGGGGGTATAAGCCATTGTTGATTTACGAACGGGCTTACCTGTTATCGATACTTCTACCGTACAAGGATGTCCCCATGTGTCGAAGTCTTTGTATTCTGTTATTAACTTGTTTACATCAGCCGGGTCTTTCGTTTCTTTTGTCAACTTTCCATTGTCATTGTAATCATATGCAACGGTACGTACTACATCCGTTTCTCCTGACTTCTTGCGTGTGGTGGTTACCGTTTCGGGCAGATACTCTACTGTTCCGCCTGTGCGGACTTTATAGTCGGTTTCTACAATAGTGGTTATTTTATCATTATCGTCGCCCGCAATGGTGGTTTGCGATGTAGCATTTCCAAAGTTGTCGAAAATAGCCGAACTACTCTGTGTTAGATTTTTCACATTGTCTGTCGTTGTTTGCGCTGTAACGGTAGGTATATAGCGTTTACGGGCTGCATCTACTACTTTTACATCGTTAGTTTGCGTGCTAGTGGATAAAGTGGTTGTGCCGCTATAATCTTTTATGGTCTGTGTATTCTGACTTACACCATAATAGGTCGGGTTAATCTCGTATTCGGTGCTAATCTGAGCATTATCAGTCTGATTTTTTACAGTAACTACACCAAATCCAAGCATTCCCTTGCCACGGGTATGTACCTTTGCCTTTTCGTAGGTATACGTAATGGCCTTACCATCTACATTGGTTATCGAATTGGCAACTAATAATGGTGCGTTCAAATTCTGGACATCGCTTATATTGGTAGCATCAGTATTAAAGTTTGCATAGTTGGTGTAAACATAGCTCACACTTCGCCCCATACCATCAGTCAGGCCTGTTACTAATGAGGCTCTGTTTGCACTGGGCTTGGTAAATGCTTTAAAGCTGCTTCCTATAGGCAATACTAAATCGGCAACGCCATCGTTGTTGATATCCGTTACTGCTCCATTAGTATGACGAATCCGATTGTTTGAAACGTCTGTTTTTTCGAGTTGAAAGTTGCCATTACCTAAGTTCTTATAACAATACCACGTTGTATAATCGTATACTTTTGCAAGATTTAAAAATCCTCCATTTTTACAAGTTTCATCTCCTAATATCAAGTCAGATAAACCATCACCGTTATAATCGATAGGGTATATTTCGTAATTTTCACCATCATATACATTCCAGGCCTCATGTATATCAATATTCACCAATGTGGGTGTAACAGTAAAATCTCTCTTATTCTCTAAAATTACCCATTCATGTGAAGTAGGCGATTGTGATAAAATATCACTAATCCCATCGCCATTAAAATCTGCTGTTTTAAATTTTACATTGTTTTTTATATATTGCCCCCATGTTCCACAGCTAGTGTAAATCACATGGTCTTGTTTTGGAAACACATAACCAGTTGTACTATATTTATTTAAACCTACAATAATTGGCTTGCCATTAGCTTCAAAATTACCAATTTGCATTATATTAAATGACTCATCTGGGAAAAACCCGCTATCTAAATAGCTAAGCCCAGTAGAACTACCATTATAGATTATATATCCTGGAGCATAAGACTCTCCTGGTTTGGAGAAACTATTGTAAATTATAATCACATCATTAATATTATCTTGATTTACATCTTGAGAAATCAG
>CAIWIS010000143.1 GCA_903912795.1 uncultured Bacteroidales bacterium | reverse complement strand
TGGATGGCGTAAATACATTTGTAGGCGCATTCACCTTAAATGCCAATTCAAATGCCACTACGTATCCGCTCAATGCAGCATTTCAGGGAACTGCTCCCGAAATAAAACATGCTGCCGGAAAAGAAAAAGACTGGCAGCGTGGCAGCAAATGGGCGTTCCTAACGGGTAAAGACCGCAACGATGCACAAACAAAAAGTAAATCGGTGTACGGATTATCAACCAATTATAAAGTCAGCAAGTCGCGTTTTGTTGAAACTCCCTGGAAAGCGCAGCAGCAGTGGGTAGTTACGCCCGACCGTGTGATTGGTATGTGCGAAATTGAAGCAACCACCAATACCACCGCTTACGGTTTAGCCCAGCGAATTCAATTGGTGGCAGGAAGGCGAAATGCCTCTGGTGCCTATAAATTTTTAAACACAAAACCCAACAATGAATTTGAATATGGCGATTTACGGGTGAAAGTTCACAGCAAAAACTTTGCAGGAATAGTAGATACAATTTATCATGGTGTGATGAATGATTCGCTGGATAATCGGTCGGTAATGATTGAATTGCACGACGCAACGAGTGGAAACGACCAATCGGTTGATTATAATGCCGGAACGCGTAGGTATGCTCTGATAGAAGTAACAAACAATGCCCGAACTTATGCAACCGGCGTAACAAAACTAACGCTCGTGGCTGGACTCGAAGGTTTTGAATTTACCGAAAGTGCCGGACGAAAAATCCGAATAATTCAGAACACAACCGGAAGTTCTATAGCTCTGAACACAAACACAATGGCTTGTCCTTACACTAAATTGCGTATGCTTAAAAGCTGGGACGAAAATGTACTAAATGTACTTACAATTAGCAATGGTAACGGCACTATTCCATACACAACTATTCCTGCTTATGGTCATGTTTTGATACTGAATTCATCCATAACAGCCGACCATCAGGCAGGCTACGATACTTATAATGATGTTTTTTCGCTCAATACCAGTGCAATTCAAACAATAAATTCCAACGATAAGTTGCCGGATTATATCACCTTGAAAAATGGGATTTTACAAATTACGAATCCTTCAGCATCTGGCGAATTGAAAGTTTCGGTGGTTTCGGCAAATGGTGTAGTTGTTGATTCTGTTAGTTTGAATTCAGTCACTAATAATCATAAAATCAATATGTTGAATAAACCAAAGGGGATTTATGTATTGGAACTTACTTCAAAAAAACTTAGAACAGCCTATAAGTTCACAAACAATTAATTGAGCGATAAATTATAGTTTTCCCAGTTTGGCCAACGTTTCAGGATCTGTTTCAACTACAAAATGGCCATTTTCAACATAACCCCAGCCTTGTGAGGATATGGCGTAAATACGATTTGTGAGGTTTTCTTTTTGAATAACAACAGGCTTTCCGGCCACACAAACACTATTGTCGGGCAAATCGGTAGTAACAACCGCATTAGCTCCTATCCGGCAATTATTACCAATACGCACATTGCCAATTACCTTTGCGCCTGCTCCAATCAGGCAGTTATCGCCAATTACCGGACTGCCAAAACCCTTGGAGTCAATAAGCATATTTGAGCCAATGGTTACTTGCTGAAAAATCATGCAGTTTTTACCAATTACAGCACCTCCGCTTATAAAAATGCCATAAATACCATGCACAAAATGTACCGGCCCGGCAATTTTGGTTTCGAAAGGCAAATAGGAGTTCGTCTCGTGCTGAAATCCCCGATTCAGAAAAAGGTAAAACTTTTTCTGAAATGCTGAGTTAGTTTGGTTGTATTTGGTACGTAACCCGTAAAAACCACCGATTTTTTTAACGATTGGAGAAAAGAACATATGAGTTATAAAGTTTAAAAGTTATAAAGTTCATAAAGTCTTAAAGATTTCATAGAGTTGTTTTTCGCGTTTATGGAACGAAAACAACTCAATTACACGTTGACGGGCAGCAGCTGAAGTGTTCATTTGTAAAGCCTTTTCGATAGCAGCTTCCACTTCTTCTACATTACGATGTTGCACAACTACACCTGTTTTACCAATGGCATCCGGAATTCCGTTTATATTGGAACCTACAGGTATACATTCGAGTAACATGGCCTCGCTCAATGTATTAGGCATTCCTTCGGTAATGGAACATTGAACAAAAACCTGCGCCTTATTGTAATTTTCGTTTAAAATATCCTGTGGACAAAACGAAGGAATTATTTTTAAATTCGGAATTTTTGAGACAGCATAATTTTCTTCCACCCAATCTAAATAGCTCTTGTATAAGCCAATCAACACAAATTGCCATTGTGGTCTGCGCGCTGCCACCTGAATAAACATATCAAAACCTTTGTTCTGAAAATCGCCCAAATGACTCATTGTACCTACTGTAAGTACTAAATTTTGCTGTTTTAGAATTTTGGGGTCACGTACAAACTTGGTGGGATCCACTCCATTGTAAACCACATCAACGGGTGTTTTAAACCCTTTTACATAATGCTTCACACCGTCAATGTGCGGATTTTCAGCATTGTAATATTTGTTTTCGTGGTATATTAGCGATTGATGATTGGCAATTACTTGCGTTGCATTACGAAGCGAATAGCCAACAAACCAGCCTCTGAATTTATTACGATAAACACCCTTTCCGAGTTCAGGATAACAAACGGTTTCTTGTCCGCCAATAAAAATAACCGATTTATTATCCGTAATCCTAGCAAAAAATGTCATTAAAGCCGAGTGATAATCGGCAAACCAGCAAACAAATATAAACTTGCCTGATAATCCCTTCGATAAAAGAACCCAGCACATTTTGAGCATGTTTTTAAAATACACTCTATTTCCTTTGGCTTGTTCCAAAAGCAATGTACTTACTTCGAAATGTTTTGAGAGCAACTCCTCATCGCCTCTTATAAACGACGAATTGTTTGGCTTTACATAAATTAGCTTCATCTTATCCTCTTTTTTGCGCCACAAAGATAATTAAACATCGTCGGTTTTTACAAATTTTGTTCTAAATGGTGTTTTTGTTCAACAAAGATATATCTGTTTTTAAATTTCGCACTTTTTTAAGTAACTTTGCATGCCTATTTTAGCACATTAAGTGTAATTGGATTGTTGAAAAAAAAATATTTCATGGGTGATGGTTTAAAAAATAAGATGATTAATGGCTTGGCATGGACAACCGTGAATGTGTTCGGCGTGCAAGCTATACAACTTGTAATAGGCATTTTTTTAGCTCGCATCCTAAATATCGAAGATTTTGGCAAAGTTGGTATCTTGTTTTTCTTTGTTGGTATTTCAACTGTATTTATCGATGGAGGATTTGGTCAGGCACTTATTCGCAAGCAAAATGCAACCGAAAAAGATACAAGTACCATTTTCTTTTTAAATCTAATTGTGTCGGTTAGTTTATATTTAGTCCTCTTTTTTTCGGCACCATTTATAGCTAACTTTTTTCATCAACCTGAGTTGGAATTGCTTGCTCGGGTTTTGTTTCTTTCCATCATTGTTTTTTCGTTTTATTTTGTGCAATATGTAAATCTGCTCAAAAAACTCGATTACAAATCCATAGCAATTATCAATATTCTGAGTGTTGTACTTAGTAGCTTAGTTGCAATGGTGCTGGCCTTGCAAAACGTTGGAGTTTGGGTGCTTGTTTTTCAACAACTTAGTTTTCATACATTTAAAGCCATAATATCCCCATTCTTTTTACGTTGGAGACCAATATGGGCATTTTCGAAACAAACGATAGTTGAAAGTTGGAAATTCTCAGTTGGAATTTTTGGTCAAACATTTTTAAATGCCATTTTTAATAACATTTTCACATTGCTAATTGGCAAATTCGACACTATCCGCAACGTAGGTTTATACACTCAAGCAAACAAATACAGCGAAACCGTTAATACTGCTTCAAACAGTGTGTTAACTACAGGAACATACCCCATTTTTGCCCAAATACAAAATGATGACGAACGGTTGTTACGCGTTTATCGAAAAGTAATTACTTCGGTAACATTGCTAACTTTTCCGCTAGTTGCATTTTTAATTGTTTCGGCCGAACCGCTGATAATCAGTTTAATTTCGAGCAAATGGTTGGAGTCTGTTATCTTATTCCAACTACTTATTCTTGGAAACTTATTTTATCCAGTATACACAGTAAATGTAAATGTTTTAAATGCGCGAGGTGAATCTAAAAACACTTTTCGACTGGAAGTTTTCAAAAAATCACTTATCACGCTGTTTATTGTTTTGAGCTACGGTTATGGCATAAAAATAATGTTGCTAGGTTTGCTTTTAGCGAATTTCATTTCGTTTTTGACTTCCATGATATTGGTTAAAAAGTCACTCCGATATTTTTTTAAACATCAATTTTTTGATTTATTCAAAACATTAATGATAGCCATTGTTTGTGGATTGATTGTAGCACCAATAAATTTGCTCAGTTTGAAGCCAATTCTGTTGGTTACAATTCAAGGAGTTACTTTTGCTGCACTTTACTTACTTTTGGCAATCTTGCTTTATCCTGAAAAATGGTTGGAACTGAAAGATGGAGTTCGAAAAAAATTAAACAAAAGCAGTTTGATGTGATTTTTTTGTTAGAATCTTTGCAAACAATGAAATAATAGGTTGATTTATGAGAATTATTATAACTGGATATAAAGGTTTTATTGGGAAACACATAACTGAGCTACTTCAAAAAAGTGGCCATCAGTTATATTTGTATGACATATCTGATGGAATTGATCTAACTGATCAACATCATATTACTAGTTTTCCGAAAGCAGACAAGTTGATTCATTTAGCAAACTTATCATACGTTCCAGCATCTTACGAAAATCCGCATCAATTTTATAAAACAAATTTTCTGAGTACGCTAAATATGCTTGAG
>CAIWIS010000142.1 GCA_903912795.1 uncultured Bacteroidales bacterium | reverse complement strand
CTGTGCCATTATTGAATTTTCCTGTTGTTGATACGGAAGTAAATTGGAGAGTTGTTTCAGTTGCACTTGGTAATGCAATATAACCAGTTCCGGGGCTGAAATTTGAATTCCCTTCAACATTTACCCAATAAGCTGTAGCAGGAGCAACAGGACTTGGATTTTGACCAGTTTCATCGCGTTTCATAAAATAGGTATATCCTGAATTTGGTGCTTTCGCATTTGTAATTGGCGATGATACATACCAGTTACGGGTTGTACCCAAGTATTGTTGAGCCGAATAAGTTCCCGTTCCGGCAAAAGTGGCAGGAGTTAAAATTGTAGCTGAGCCATTGGCACTTGTGGAAAGCAAGTTTAAAGCCCCGCTGTTTGACAATGTTGTGCTCACCGTTAATTGTTTTCCTGCATTTACATTTAAAATTGAACCACTACCAATAGTAAGATTAGATATAGTTGCATTTCCATTAATATTAACACCAGTAGAAATATTTAAATTATAAAATTGAGAGCAATTAATATTTATTGGGGTAGCATCTGAAAACGTAAATGTTCCACCTGTCATGCTGTAGCTGGTTGAGGTTACGTATAAATCGGGATTGGTATAAGAACCTAAATTTCGACTTTTGATATTTACATTCCCTCCCGTCATATTAAAAGTATGCGTTGATCCAACCTGGAAAAGTGCACCACTATTATTTGTATATGTCAGTCCAGCAGGAATTTCCAATGTTCCACCACTAATGGTTGTTGTACCGGATGTATTGGCGTTGTATCTTCCGTTAACGGTTAACTTTCCGTTTTCAAGAGTAACAAATCCAGTTACAGTCAGACCAGTACCATCAGTCCAACCACAGGTTACATTAGCAGATGCATGATTCAAATACAAACCTGATGTAACTGGGATAGATAGGTTGGTTACTGTTCCTGGTATAGTTAGTGTACTCGCACTTGAAATTTTAAAAATACCCGAATTGAATTTTAATGTTACCACATTCCCATTTCCCATACTCATAACTACCGGAACATTTAATGTATAACTTATGGATCCCAATTGAAGTGTTACATCATTGAATTTAAATACTCCAGTTCCCGCAAAAGTCGTATTTCCTTGAGTTAGAAAAGTGGTTCTGGTCAAACTTACATTTCCAGTGGCTGGTGTTAAATCTAAAGTACCATCATTGGTTATACAAGTTCCATCCACTCCACCAATTAAAATTAAAGAATTTGCTTTAGCATTTATACTGTTTGCACTAATAGTATTAGAAAAAGTTGCACCGGAAGCAATATTTATGGTACTAAAAACGAAATCAGACGTATTTCCATTTGCAGCACCATCACCTATTGAAAAAGTGGCATTTGTATATGTAGCACCTGCACCTGCATTTGTACTGGAGGCGTTATTAATAAATATATTTCCTATTGTACTTGACCTATTATTACCTGGTGCAGTAACTGCATGATTGATATATAAATTTGGGATAACAACATAACCAAAAGTAATTCCAGTTGCTGTTGCAGCTGCAGTAGTTGGCAAAGAAATTCCTATTGTAGTCCCTGTTATTGAAGTAATTGTGGTGCCCTGCGTAATACCTGAACCATAAACCGACATACCAAATACTAATAATGAATTTGCAGCGTTAAGCGTAATTGTACTTGAACCAGATGTGAACCCAGCTATTGTAGAAGCAGTAGTAAAACTCGGTGTTATGATTTGAGTTCCAGTTGCATTTTGTGACATCACAAAATTTTGATTATTCGTTACGGTTGTTATAGTTGTTCCTGCTGGAATTCCTGTACCCGTAACTAACATTCCAGCTACTATAGAAGAATTCCCTATAGACAAATATAATGCATTGCTACCAGCTGTTACTGAAGCTATTGCAAAACTTAATGATAAACTAGAGCCAGTTGCAGTTGCATTTTGTGACATAACAAAATTTTTATTATCAGTAACTGTTGTTATTGTTGTTCCAGCAGGAATTCCTGTACCTGAAACAAACATGCCAACAACAACATTACCAT
>CAIWIS010000141.1 GCA_903912795.1 uncultured Bacteroidales bacterium | reverse complement strand
TTCAAGCAGTAGTTGCCTCCGAGGACAATTTATTTAAAACACATTATGGTTTTTCGTTCAACGATATTGGCAAAGCCATAAAACACAACAATAGAAGTAAACGAATTAGAGGAGGAAGTACAATATCGCAACAAACAGCCAAAAATGTTTTTTTATGGCCAAATCGATCGTATTTCCGTAAAGGGCTTGAAGCCTATTTTACAGTACTTATTGAGCTTGCATGGTCCAAGGAACGAATAATGGAAGTTTACCTCAATGTAATTGAAACAGGCGATGGCGTATATGGAGTTGAAGCTGCTTCGCAAAAATATTTTGATAAAAACGCAGCAAAACTCACTAAATCACAAGCAGCATTAATAGCAGCAAGTTTACCAAACCCACGCAAATTCAGAATTGGAAATCCATCAGGGTATATGCTTCGCCGGCAAGCCAAAATTAAAAGTTTAATGGGTAAAATTCATCAAGTAAAATTTCCATAAACATCACATTACCACATCATCACATCAACACATCATCACATCAACACATCATCACATCAACCTATGATACACACAACCGACTGGGGATTAATTGAATACAACGAAGCTTGGAACAAACAAGAAGAAATTTTTAAGCAAACCATACAACTCAAATTAGATAATAAGCAAACAACCAACACACTTGTATTTTGCGAACATCCTCACGTATACACACTTGGCAAAAGTGGCGACGAACAAAATATGCTCCTGAATTACATTCAGTTGCAGGCTGCCGATGCGCAATTTGTTAAAACAAATAGAGGTGGCGATATTACCTACCATGGTCCAGGTCAGATAGTTGGTTATCCAATTTTTGATTTAGCCAATTTTAATATTGGATTAAAACAATACATTTTTCTGATTGAAGAAGCTATTATCAATACCCTTAAGTATTATGATATTGAATCGACCAGACTTGATGGTGCAACTGGAGTATGGTTAAATGTTGGAATGCCATCGTGTCGAAAAATATGTGCTATTGGAGTACGTAGTTCTCGATTTGTTACCATGCATGGTTTTGCATTAAATATTAATACTGATCTGACTTATTTTAAACACATTAACCCATGTGGATTTATCGACAAAGGTGTTACTTCACTCCAAAATGAACTTAATATGGAAATAAATATGGAAGAAGTAAAAACTATACTTGCTGATAATCTCGACAAACTATTTGTAACTCAATAACTGAATAGATTCAAAATAAAAGTTTTTAAAGTTAAAACACAAAGATAAAGTGTCGAATTTAATTATATTTGTAGGTCAATATAAATTGTATAACAAACATAATCGATAAAATGAAAAATACTTTTGCACCTTTTGCAAAACCCATGTATGTAATGCTAAAACCAGTTGGCTCGGCATGTAACTTAAACTGTACTTACTGTTATTACCTTGAAAAAGAGCACCTTTACACTACTGCTCAAGGACAAATGATGAGTGAAATATTGCTCGAAAAATTTACCGAAGAATATCTAAATTCGCAAACTCAACCAGAGGTTTTATTTACTTGGCATGGTGGTGAGGCACTTCTACGACCAATTAGTTTTTATAAAAAAGCGCTTGAACTTCAAAAAAAATATGGTAATGGTCGTCAGATCGACAATGTGCTTCAAACCAATGGAACCATGCTGACGGATGCTTGGTGTGAGTTTTTCAAAGAAAACAATTTTTTGATTGGAATTTCAATTGATGGCCCACAAGATTTCCACGACGAATACCGACGCAATAAAGGCGGATTACCAACTTTTGTAAAGGTTATGAAAGGCATTAATCTACTTAAAAAGCATGGAGTTGAATTTAATGCCATGGCAGTGGTTAATGAGTACAATGCTGATTATCCGGTTGAATTTTACAAGTTTTTTAAAGAAATTGATATTAAATACATTCAATTTGCTCCTATAGTTGAACGCATTAATGTTCAAGGAAACGGCTTAAAATTAACGCACCCCGGCGAAAAAGAAGCAGAATTAGCCGAATTTTCTGTGTCGCCACTTCAGTGGGGTAAATTCCTTTGCGGTTTATTCGACGAATGGATAAAAGAAGATGTGGGTACGTTTTACATTCAAATGTTCGATTCCACATTGGCAAACTGGATAGGCGAACAACCTGGTGTATGTACTCTTGCAAGGCATTGTGGACATGCCGGCGTAATGGAATTTAATGGCGATGTATACTCGTGTGACCATTATGTATTTCCTGAATACAAACTTGGAAATATTAATACCGATTCATTGTCATCCATGATGTATTCTGAAAAACAACTAAAATTTGGAACTGATAAACGCGATAAACTTCCACGACAGTGTATGGAATGTGAGTTTTTGTTTGCTTGCAATGGCGAATGTCCAAAAAATAGATTTGCATTTACAAAAGATGGTGAGCCAGGGTTAAATTATTTGTGTGCTGGCTGGAAAATGTTTTATAGTCATGTAGCACCTTACATGGACTTTATGAAAAAAGAATTACTCAACGAAAGACCACCAGCAAATGTAATGGAATGGGCAAAAACATACAAACGTTCAAAAAAATAAGCTATAAATTTTAATTTCAATATTTAACAATGAGAAAAACGCCTTTTATAATTGGGTTTATAAGCATTTGTGTTTTATTAAATGCTCAAAATAAGACAAATACAGCTGATACGCGAACATTTAGAATAAGTAAAAATTTATCCATTTTTAATTCGGTTTTTCGTGAGCTGGATGCCTTTTATGTTGATACATTGAACTATGATAAACTTGCCTCAAATGCTATCAACGAAATGCTTTCGCGTCTCGATCCATATACCGTATATATTCCTGAAAAGGAAACAGACGATTTAAAATTTATGACTACAGGCGAATATGCTGGTATTGGGGCACTTATAACTAAAATCAATTCAAATATCTATATTTCGGAACCATACGAAGGAATGCCCGCTCAACGCAATGATGTTCGTGCAGGCGATATTATTCTCGAAATAGATGGAAAAAGCACATTTGGCTTATCGGTGAGCCAAGTGAGCGCTAAATTAAAAGGTACACCAAATACAACCATTAAAATAAAACTGAAAAGAATTGGCGATAGCAAACCAATTGAGAAAACTTTTTTACGTGAAAAAATACAAGTAAATCCCGTAAGTTATTCTGCATTAATAGCACCAAAAATTGGGTATGTGCAACTTACTGATTTTACCGATAAATCGGCCACTGAGTTAAAAAACAATGTATCGGAACTCATTAAAAATCAGCAAATTGAATCTTTAATTATTGATATTCGAAACAATGGTGGAGGTTTAATTGATGAAGCTGTAAAAATCATTGGATATTTTGTACCCAAAGGAAGTGATGTAGTTCAAACAAAAGGTAAAAGTAAATTTACAGAACGTACATACAAAACGCCCACAGAACCTGCATTCCCAAATTTAAAAATTGCTGTATTAGTGAATCGTTCATCGGCATCGGCTTCCGAAATACTTGCAGGTGCTATTCAAGATTTAGACAGAGGAATTATTATTGGTGAACGAACTTTTGGAAAAGGATTAGTGCAAAATATTCGTCCGTTAGGTTACGGTGGTCATTTAAAAGTAACTACAGCAAAATATTATATCCCGAGCGGAAGATGCATTCAGGCAATTGATTACAGTCACCGTAACGAAGATGGAAGTGTAGGACGAGTACCCGATAGCTTAACTACTGAGTTTACAACCCGCAACGGACGTAAAGTGCGCGATGGTGGTGGAATTGTACCAGATATTAAAACCACTGATAACCGGAAATTAAACATTGCTTATTATATTTTTGCACAGAATTTATATTTTGATTTTGCAAATCAATATGTAGTGAATCATCAAAACATAGCTAAACCAAGCGAATTTAAGTTGGAAGACAAAGATTTTCAGGATTTTAAAAATTTTTTAGTTGAAAAAAAATTCACATATACCACTGAGTCCGAAAAAATGTATAAAGAGTTTTTGGAATTAGCCAAATCCGAAGGAATTGAAAAATATGCTGATAACGAACTTAAAGCACTTGAAATCAAATTAAAGCCTGATATTCAACTAAACATTGAAGATAATAAAAAAGATATCATTGAATTGTTAAGTCTCGAAATTATAAAACGCTATTATTATCAAAAAGGTGAAATAGAGTTTTCGTTAAAAACGGATGAAGACTTAAAAATTGCCATCGAAAACCTAACTGACAGTGCATTATATTCAAAAAGTCTATCGAATAAGTAATTTATTTATTTTAAAGTTTTATTTTAAAGTTATATTGATATGAGCAATATTCTAGTAAGTGAAAAAATTAAATCGTTGATGCACGACCGCAATGTGAGTATTAACGATTTATCACTCCGATCGGGCTTAACCGAAGAAGCTATTAATATTATTTTGATTAGTGAAAAAATTCCATCATTAGCTCCATTAATTAAGATAGCACGAGGTCTGGGTGTACGTCCCGGCACATTTTTGGACGATTCGGATCAATTAGGCCCTGTTATTCAACGCCAAGATGATGTTAATCAACCTGTTACTTTTTCGAGTCAATTATCCGATAAAAATTCTCATTTGGACTTTTATTCACTTGCCGGAAATAAATCTGGACGTAATATGGAGCCATTTTTAATTGATATTAAACCTTCTACAACAAACGAAACCGTATTGTCGTCGCACGAAGGTGAAGAGTTTTTATATGTTCTAAATGGTTCTATTAAAGTAATTTATGGCATTAACACGCATATACTTCATCAAGGCGATAGTATTTATTACGATTCAATTGTAGAGCATGTAGTTTGCTCGGCCAACAACCAAACAGCAAAAATACTTGCTGTAGTATATACTCCACTTTAACTGTTTGTATCTGAAGTTATGCAATTATTAGATAAAACATTAGGTGAATGGCTCGAATTTTGGGCATCTCAAACTCCTCAAAACGATTTTATTGTTTATCCCGATCGTCAATTGCGTTTCAGTTGGAGTGAGTTCGACACAAGAGTAAATAACATTGCGAATGGCCTGTTGTCAATTGGAGTTGTAAAAGGTTCGCATGTTGGCATTTGGGCACAAAACGTTCCTGATTGGTTAAGCTATTTCTTTGCTTGCTCCAAGTTAGGCGCTGTAGTTATTACACTGAATACTAATTACAAAGCTCATGAATTAGCTTTCGTAATTGAGGACTCGGATATGCATACTATATGCTTAACCGAAGGTATTGCGGGTAACGATTTTATAAGTATAATCAATGGTTTAGTTCCTGAATTAAAAACAGCTCAAAGAGCCAATTTAAACTCTACGCGTTTTCCTGTTTTAAAGAATATTATTTTTATAGGACAGGAAAAACACAGAGGAATGTATAATACTTCTGAAATTTTATTATTGGGAAGTAATCACTCGAAAGAACAATTAAATGACTTGAAAAAAACAATTAATTGTCACGATGTAGTAAATATTCAATATACTTCAGGTACAACTGGGTTTCCCAAAGGCGTTATGCTTTCGCATCACAATATAGCCAACAATGGTTACTTTACAGGTTTACACATGGATTTTACACCCAACGATAAGTTATGTGTATCTGTGCCGCTCTTCCATTGCTTTGGAGTTGTATTAGCCGTAATGAATTGTTTGACAAATGGTTGTACAATGGTAATGGTTGAGAAATTTGATCCATTAATAACTTTAGCCTCCATACACAAAGAACGTTGCACCGTATTATATGGAGTTCCCACCATGTTTATATCCGAAATTAATCACCCCATGTTTGATTTGTTCGATATGACATCGCTCCGAACGGGTATTATGGCTGGAGCACTGTGCCCTATAGAGCTTATGCGGCAAGTAAGCGACAAAATGAACATGACTATAACAAGTGTTTACGGATTAACCGAAACGTCGCCTGGCATGACACAAACGCGTATTTCAGACTCTTTCGAAACTCGATGCACAACCGTTGGTAGTGAGTATGAATTTGTAGAAGTAGCTGTTATTGATCCAATTACTGGCGAAAAATGTCCAGATGGAGTTCAAGGAGAAATGTGTTGCAGGGGTTATAATGTAATGAAAGGATATTATAAAAACTCT
>CAIWIS010000140.1 GCA_903912795.1 uncultured Bacteroidales bacterium | reverse complement strand
GTTAAAGTAAGCAGGCACTGTAATTACAGCATCAGTCACTTCTGTTCCAAGATATTCCTCAGCCGTTTTTTTCATTTTTTGAAGAATGATAGCCGAAATTTCTTGAGGAGAATACATACGTCCGTCAATATCAACACGTGCGGTATTGTTGTCGCCACGTACTACTTTGTATGGTACACGTCCAATTTCTTTGGTCAAACGATCGTAGGTTTCGCCCATAAAACGTTTGATTGAAGATACAGTTTTTGTTGGATTGGTAATGGCTTGACGTTTAGCAGGATCACCCACTTTGCGTTCGCCACCATCAATAAATCCTACTACCGAAGGAGTAGTGCGTTTTCCTTCGCTATTTGCGATAACGATAGGTTCGTTACCTTCCATTACAGAAACACACGAGTTGGTGGTTCCTAAGTCAATTCCAATAATTTTTCCCATTTTGAGTTTATTTAATATGATTATGAATTTCTACTTAATTGTTATACGGTTTTGGTTTTTACAAAGTATATGCCAAGCAATAAAACTTCATTTATTACTAATTATTTGACAAAATTGAGTCTGAATTGAATGTTATTAAACATTTTTTACTGACAAAAGGGCAGAATATGTCAGATATATTACTAAAAAATATATCTTTGTATAAACATAAATAGTTATGGCAAAAGTTTACCTGTCGCTTGGAAGTAACCTGGGCAATAAAGAACAAAATTTGATGAATGCGATTGCTACAGTAGGTAGTGAAGTTGGAATTGTACGCAGAGTTTCGTGTTTTTATTCTTCGGAACCAATGGGCTTTGTTTCGTCGAATAAATTTTTAAATGCTGTAATCCTATTAGTTACCGAACTTTCTCCAATTCAATTATTAATAAAAATTCAGGAAGTTGAAGCTAAACTTGGTCGCACTCAAAAATCTACCGAAGGATACGTTGACCGCATAATTGATATCGATATTTTGTTGTACGATAAGGAATTAGTTGATTTACCCGAATTAAAAATCCCGCATCCAAAGATGTTGGAGCGGGATTTTGTAATGATTCCTTTGCGCGAAATTGCGCCTGATTTGGATATTTTTATTGAATAATTGCCAGTAATTCATTCAGTGTACAGAGTTGCTGCTCGCCACTCTTCATGTTTTTAAGCATTACTTTTCCTTCGTTCATTTCGGTTTCGCCTACAATTGCTACGTAAGGTATGTGTTTATTGTCAGCATAACTCATCTGTTTTTTCATCTTTGCCGATTCTGGGTAAATTTCGGTATTAATTCCTTTTGCGCGCAATGCGTTGAGCCAAGGCAAACAATACATCAGTTCTTTTTCGCCAAAACTAACAAACAGTACGCGTGTGTTCTCAACTGAATTTTCAGGATATAATTCCAATTGATTGAGTACATCGTAAATGCGGTCGGCGCCAAACGAAATACCTACACCCGAAACACCTTCCATGCCAAAAACGCCCGTCAAATTGTCGTAGCGACCTCCGCCCGTAATACTTCCAATCTCCACATCCAATGCTTTAACTTCGAAAATAGCTCCAGTGTAATAATTCAAGCCTCGCGCCAAAGTCAAATCAAGTTCAATGGCAGTATCAACCTTCATCGCTTCGCACAATCCAAAAATTGTTTCGAGCTCAGCAATACCCTTCATACCAATTTCGGAGTACGACAACACCGCTTTCAATTGATTAAGTTTTTCAGAATTGGTTCCGCTCAATTTCAAAATTGGCTGTAATTTGTCAATGGCTTGTTGCGAAATTCCTTTTGAAGCAATTTCTTCATTCACTTTTTCCAAGCCAATTTTATCCATTTTATCAATGGCAACAGTTATGTCAGTAATTTTTTCGGCTTCGCCAATAATTTCTGCAATGCCCGAAAGTATTTTACGGTTGTTGATTTTAATAACCACCTTAATTTTTAATCGGCGATATACTTCGTCCACAATCTGAATCAATTCCAGCTCATTCAAAAGTGAATCGCTACCTACCACATCTACATCACACTGGTAAAATTCACGATAACGCCCACGCTGTGGACGGTCGGCACGCCAAACGGGTTGTATTTGATAGCGCTTAAATGGAAATGTAATTTTATCGCGATTTTGAACTACAAAACGTGCAAAAGGTACAGTAAGGTCGTATCGCAATCCTTTTTCCGAAATTTTAGTAGTGAGTTTAGGGCTGTTTCTTTCAAGTAATTCGTTATCGGAAAGACCATTAAGAAAATCGCCTGAATTTAGGATTTTAAACAACAGCTTATCGCCTTCCTCACCATATTTCCCCATCAAGGTCGACAGGTTTTCCATAGCCGGTGTTTCAATTTGCTGGAATCCATACAAACGAAAAACGTCTTTTATAGTATTAAATATGTAATTGCGATTAGCCATTTCGGCTGGTGTAAAATCGCGTGTTCCTTTCGGAATGGATGGTTTTTGTGCCATTTGTAAGTTTGTAAATTAGTTGAATATAAAAAAGGCATTTCAAAATAGCTTTTGAAACGCCTTTTTTAAAGTTTTGAAAGCCAGAATTACTTTCTGATGCCCAACTCTTTGATAATGGCACGG
Organism: uncultured Bacteroidales bacterium; assembly: GCA_903912795.1. Taxonomy (GTDB): domain Bacteria; phylum Bacteroidota; class Bacteroidia; order Bacteroidales; family Paludibacteraceae; genus Paludibacter. The sequence goes on along the minus strand of CAIWIS010000140.1, from coordinate 5,336 downwards.
TAACGTGAAATTTCGATGTCTTTCAAATAATTGAGCAGACGACGACGTTTTCCTACCAAAATTACAAGGGCGCGTTCTGTACTATAATCTTTTTTGTTTGACTTTAAATGTTCAGTCAAATGGTTGATACGGTACGAAAACAATGCTATTTGGCCCTCAGCAGAACCAGTATCAGTGTTAGACTTTCCGTATTTACCAAAGATTTCTTGCTTTTTTTCAGCTGTTAAATACATGATAAATGTTTAATTGTTAAATAATTATTGTTCGGAATGGCATAAAAAAACTACTTCACACTACTTCCGATTTTTGAGTCGGCAAAGATATAACTATTTTTTGGAATTACAAATAGCTGGTATTGTTTATTTTCGAACAAAATACTATTGCTGTACAAAACACGTTATTAACATCGACAAAGTATGGATATTATGTAATAAATTTTGTATATTTGCACTCTTATTCATTAAAAATAAAGTTGGCCTATATTCTCCCCAAGAAGATGTAGCACCTAAAACACTATAAATGAATACATAAAATAATGTTTTTGAACATAATTCTTATTTTAAGTGTTTGAACAACTTAAAGTAAATCTAATAAATATCAGTATTTAAATTATCATTTTTTTTACTAACAATCAACAAACAGTACATATCAGGTGAAAAGAATCATTCTATTTGTTTCAGTAATATTTGTTTTTTTATCGTGCAATACGTATAAAAATGTTGTTTACATGCAGGATGCAGGGACACAAATTGCGTTTAAAGACGGCGAACAAGCTCAACGCATGGATGCCATTCTTAAGCCAGGTGACTTATTAATAATTACAGTAAATAGCAATACTCCCGAAGCTGCTCAGCCATTTAATCTTCCATTAATTCCGGGTGGCGAAGGTATGAATTCGTATGGCATATCCAAAACAAGTATTTCAGGAGGCGCAGGGCTTCAGAATTACCTCATCGACATTGACGGCAATATTAATTTCCCCATTTTAGGCAAACTAAAAGTTGCTGGCATGAAAAAAAATGAATTATTGACAATGCTTAAGTCAAAAATCTATCCTTTTTTCATGAAAGAAGAACCTATCGTTTCGGTTCGATTTGCCAATTACAAAGTATCAGTTTTAGGCGAAGTAAACCGTCCGGGCGCATATAATATTGACAACGAAAAGTTAGATTTATTTGAAGCTATTGCTATAGCGGGCGATCTAACTATTTATGGGCGCCGCGATAATGTACTTCTTATACGTGAAGATGAAAACGGAAAACGCACTACACTACGAATTGATTTGCGTGACAAAAGATTAATAGATTCACCTTATTTTTATCTTCAACAAAACGACGTGCTATACATTCAACCCAATAACCCACGTTCAAGAGGATCAGCTTTAGGCGCTGTCGAAGCTATGTCAATTTCGGTTGTAGGTACACTTATATCATTAACATCATTAATTATAAACATTATCAAATAGTTTTTAATAAAAACTGAATAATAAAATATCATTAACTAATGGATAATTATTTTGATCAATTAGAGGACGAATTACGCGAAAAGCCTATTAACTGGAGAGAGGTATTTGAAAAACTTTTCATACATTGGAAATGGTTTGTTGTATCAGTAATCATAGCTATTTTAGCAGGCTTTGTATTTACGCGCATGCAGCAGGACATTTTCGAAGTTAAATCGTCGATGCTGATTATGGATCAATCGCGTAGTGGGCAAATGAACGAAATGTCAGTTTTGAAGCAGTTAGATGCAGCAGGATTACGTTCGAGCGGATCAACAGCGATGATTAATAACGAGGAAAAAGTTTTGACTTCTACTTCGCTAATGAAACGTGTAGTTAATGAACTTGAGTTACATACTACCTATACTGAATTGAGTTACCTTAAAAGAATTGACTTATATTCTGCTTCACCTATTTATGTCCGTTTGGATAGCGCATCGTTACAAAACTTAAACTACACATTATTAATGCGCGTAGAACCAAATAATGGCAAACTTAAAATTGAAGGTAATTATGGTGAAAAGAACTTTAAAACAGAAATTACCCAATTACCTACCGTTATTAAAACTCCAGCAGGTGTTTTGTATATCCAACTACGTCCCAAACAAAAATTTCCAGAAAAGAAAATTGAAATTACAATTTCAAGCACCAATCGAATTGCGAAATCATATTCAAGAGGTTCTCTTAAAACTGAGGTTGGTAAATTACTCGATGTAATTGAATTATCATTTAAAGCCACAAATGCACAAAAAGGGAAAGATATCCTGAATACGCTGGCTGACATTTACAATCAAGATGCATCGGAACAAAATAATATGTCGGCAAATAATACTGCCAAATTTATCGACGTTCGTCTTAGGTTGTTAGCAAGCGAATTGAATGATGTAGAACGCGAAGTAGAAAACTACAAACAAGACAATAAATTAACTGACATTAGTGAAGATGCTCGAATTTTTCAAGAAAAAAACAATTTGTATGATCAACGTCAGATTGAAGTTGAGATGCAACAAAACTTGATAAAATACGTGGATGAATTTCTGCGTGACCCTTCCAACAACAAATCGTTAGTTCCTAATTTAGGTTTAACCGACGCAGGACTAATGGCTGTTATAATGGCCTATAACGAATTATTAATGACACGTGAGCGAATTTCGGTTGGTAGTTCCGACGAAAACCCGTCGCTAAAAACATTAAATGTACAAATAAATGCAGCTCGTAAGGCTATTCAAAACAGCATAACAAGCACCCGTAAAGGTTTACAAATTAGCAGAAGTGATTTAGGCGAACAAAATGCATTGATGCAAAATAAAATTCTCAATATACCACGTCAGGAACGTGAGTTTATTGAAATTAAACGCCAGCAACAAGTTAAAGCCACATTGTATACTTTTTTACTCCAAAAACGTGAAGAAGCGTCGCTCAATATGGCTGTAACAGTACCAAAGGGCCGCATATTGAATGCTCCTGACGATGCAACACATGTTAGTCCTAAGAAAAATATTATTTTAATAATTTTCTTTTTAATCGGATTAGTTATTCCAGCAGTTCTAATTTATATTATAGAGCTTTTCAATACCATGATACGTAGCAGAATGGATGTTGAAAAATATACTGACATTCCTGTACTTACCGAACTAGCTCACAGTAAAAGCGAAGGTGCATTGATTGATTTGGGTGCAAATGCGAGTACCAATTCGGAACTTTTCAGGTTGCTGCGTACTAAACTACAATTCACGTTGGATCAGCCAACGGATAAAGTTGTTTTGATAACTTCAACCATGTCGGGCGAAGGTAAAACATTTGTGAGTGTAAACACAGCGGCGATGCTATCTATGGCCGATAAAAAAGTACTACTTATTGGTTTGGATTTACGTCGTCCACAATTAGCAAAGATATTCAACATCTCAGGTAATTCGGGCATCAGCCTTTATTTATCGGGGCAGGATAACGATTACAAATCTATGGTTCATGAATCGGAAGATTATCCTGGATTGTATATTTTACCTGCTGGTGTAATACCACCAAATCCTTCGGAACTTATTATGAAAAAGCGTTTCGATACCATGATGAATGATTTCAGAAATGAATACGATTATATTATTATTGACTCTGCTCCTGCCGGTGCGGTTTCGGACACATTCTTAATTGACCGCGTAGCCGATTTGACAATGTATATATGTCGTGCAGGTTATACCGATCGCCGGTATTTGGAATTTGCAAACCGGGCACACAGCGAAAAATCATTAAAACGTATGTTTATTGTAATAAACGATGTTGATGTAGAGGCTCATCGATATTCATACAGTCGCAAGTATGGATATGGATATGGTTATGGATATGGTTACGGATATGGTTATGGTTATGGAAGTAACGAAGAAAAAAACAACAAAAAATAGATTGTCATTTTTTTCGTTTGTAAAATTTAAATGAAAAAGAAATGAAAAGGTTTTTTATAATAATACTATTTTTTATATCGGTAATAACGGTAAATGCACAACGAAAGTCTGGCATTTCAGCATTTAACTTTATACCAGATTTTTATATCGGAGGTAATTTTGGTCCAAATGCATTTTTTGCAGATGGTTTTTCCGAATATGGTTTTAAAGGCTGTTACGGATTATCCGAATCTGTTTTTATGGGATATAATTTATCCGAAATAATAGGAGTACGAGCATTAGCATCATTTTCAAATCTTACGTGGCCTGGAGTACATTCACAAAACATTATTGAGAAAAAGTTTTCGACAATGGCAATGAGTGTAGAGGCTATATATAATTTTAGTAATACATTTGATATTTACAACCTTAATAGACCGTTAGATTTTTCAATTTTTGCAGGTATCGGATTTATTTCGCGCGAAAAATCTACCTTTAACAACGAGTACCTGGGCTATGTATTAAAAGGTGGTCTGCAATTAGATTATAGAATTAATTTTAAATTGGATTTATCGGCACAAGCTAATATAAATGTATTAGATGAAGACTTTAATGAGAAAGTAGTAGGTATTCCATTTGATTTAGTTCCTGAATTTAAAGTGGGTTTAACTTATCACATGCGTACAAACAGGAGGTTTAGATAAGGCCATTTAAGAAATTACAATCAATCACGATTGTTAATATATCATAATTATTACAATATTATATTATTGAATATTTTCTTGCAAATTCAAATACACATATACATACAATTGATATACAAGCATTTATATACATTTTGCAAAAGAGAGTGTTTTTATAATTTCAAATATAATTAAAAGCTTTGCATCAAGGCAATTATGCAATTAAATAAATACTATTATTACAAAAAAAAAATGTAATTTTGCAGGGTTGTATATGCTATTCAAAAACTAACAACATTTGCTGTAAAAAACAAAAGTCATAAACACAATTAACTTTCATTTTATGAAGAAACTATATTTTTTAATAGCGCTGTTTGCTATCGGTTTATTGTTATTTACTATCAATGCACAAAAAACAGAAAACACTGCTTATAAATTCAAACCAGGCTGGTTTGTTGGGGCTAATGGTGGTATAAATTGGTATTTGGCCGAAGGCAATGACTTTTTGTTCGAAAGCGAGAACAAATTAGTATTCTTTAAAAACATTGGTTTACAAGGAAATATTAACGCTGGCTATAATTTCACTCCAGTTTATGCCCTTCGTGGTGGTTTACAGTTTGCAAAATATAATTATGCAACTAGAAACGATTTAAACATAGAAAACAATCGTTCAATCAACTCACAAAATCTAAATATTGATTTATTAGTAAACCTTACCAATTTAAATAAAGGCTACGATCCTGAACGTAGAATGTTTTTATCCGTTTTTGGTGGTTT
>CAIWIS010000139.1 GCA_903912795.1 uncultured Bacteroidales bacterium | reverse complement strand
TGCCAGGTTTATTGGTTTTTAGCTGTTTTTTGTTTGCTTTTAGTGCTTCTGTTCAGGCTAAAAGTGTGGTTTCAAATGATTTTAAATCTGTTGCAATTCCCTTTCGACCAAACGAAGTAAAGCTAAGTCCGTCGTGGTTGCTTGATCGCGAAAAGCTCAATTTAAATTACCTTTATAAATTAGATGCCGACCGTTTGCTTCATAACTTTCGGGGGAATGCTGGCATACCTTCTTCAGCCAAAAACTTAGATGGTTGGGAACACCCGACAGTGGGATTGCGTGGCCATTTTACAGGACATTATTTATCGGCTTGTGCTTCGGAAATTGCCAATAATGGCGATACCTTGCTGCTGAATAGGCTTAATTATATGGTAGATGTGTTGACCGAATGTCAGCAAAAATTAGGTGGCAAATACTTGAGCGCTTTTCCCGAAAGCGATTTTGAAATGCTTGAAAAACAAGCTGGTTTTGTGTGGGCTCCTTATTATACTTATCATAAAGTAATGCAAGGATTATTAGATGTTTATACGCTTGCCGGAAATAAAAAAGCATACGAGTTGGTGCTGAATATGGCCGATTATGTACAGGGACGTATAGATAAATTGTCGCCCGAAACCATTGAAAAAATGCTTTTCACACCCAATGCCAATCCGCTAAACGAAGCTGGTGCCATGAATGAAGTGTTGCATAATTTGTATGCCGTGTCGCACGACCCAAAACACTTGAAAATGGCTGAGATTTTCGACCGCGATTGGTATGCAAAGCCATTAATTCAGGGCAAAGATATATTGGCCGGATTGCACTCCAATACGCATATTGTGTTGGTAAATGGTTTTGCCAAACGATATGAAAACACAAAAGAAGTTGATTATCAGGCTGCAGCAAAAAACTTTTGGGAAATGCTGAGCAATCACCATTGTTATGCAAATGGCACGAGCAGCGGCCCACGCCCAATTCCCACCACGCCTACTGCCATTAAAGGTGAACATTGGGGATTGCCCGACCGCCTGAGCACCACGCTTACCGACGAAATTGCCGAATCGTGCGTAACGCACAATCATCAAAAACTGACGTCGACACTTTTTAGTTGGACGGCCGATGCCCGCTATGCCGATGTGTATATGAACACCTTTTACAATGCTGTTTTACCAACTCAAAACACACAAAACGGAGCTGTGGTGTATCACCTGCCGTTAAGTTCGCCTCGACAAAAAAAATACCTCAGCGAAAGTGATTTCCGTTGTTGTAATGGTACAGGCATTGAAGCATTTACGCATCTAAATTCGAATATTTATTTTCATAATTCAGATAATTTGTGGGTGAATCTTTTCGTTCCATCCGAACTAACATGGAACGAAAAACAGGTAAAAATTCAACAAATCACTGATTTTCCACAGTCTACTAAAACGGAAATAAAAGTGAAATGCGTACAAAAAAGCAAGTTTTCCGTGAAAATTTTTGTACCTTCGTGGGCAAATTCAAAACCAACTATACTGTTGAATGATAGGGCGTTGAAAGTTAATACCAAAGCGGGTTCTTATTTTACTATCAATAGAGGATGGGCTGATAATGATAAGTTGGTTGTTGACTTTAAATTCGATTTTCGAATCGTAAAAATGAAAGACAACGAAAATATTTTTGCCTTTTTTTACGGCCCATTAATGTTGGCATTCGAAACCGGTAATGAACTGATTTTAAAAGGAACAACC
>CAIWIS010000138.1 GCA_903912795.1 uncultured Bacteroidales bacterium | reverse complement strand
TTGCCCATGAATAACCCGGCAAATATTCGTGCCAGGAGTTGAAATCGGAAACGATATGATCTTCCTTACAAGCCGAATTATCGTCAATTAGTCGGGTAGGATCTTCCGCTTTGTACTTGCGATACATGTCTAACACCCATTTTTTTGTTTCAGGTAAATAGATTTTGTCGTTTCCTACCGGAGTTAAAAGTCCCCAGGACTCATTGAAAAGTATCCACGAGAAAATGCAAGGGTGATTGTAATCACGTTCCACTTGTTTTTCGGCAAGAAGTTCCCACATACGCATCGAATTTTGACGCTCTGTTTTGTCGGCAGGTGAGTTTCTGTAATCGACCATATCTGCCATCATCAGCATTCCTAATTTATCAGCCCAATAAATTTTACGTGGTATTTCCACTTTTATGTGAGTCCGAATGGTATTTAATCCAAGTGCCTTGGTTTTCAACACATCCTCTTTCATAAACTGATCGGTAGGATAGGTTCCAAAACCTTCGTTGTGATATGCCTGATCGAGCACCATTTGTAAGTAAATTGGCTCGTTGTTCAGATAAACGTAGCTGAAATCGCCACCCGGATAGTTGGAATAACTTACTTTCCGCATTCCAAAATAAGTATTCACCTCATCGGTACCGTTTCCGTCAGCAATTTGTACCTTCACTTCGTACAAATACGGATCTTTTAGACTCCACAAGCGCATATTTTTCACCGGCATGGTGAATCGGGCTGTTTTAGCTCCTTCGGGCACTTCGTATATAAACATACTTTTCCCCGAAGTGGCACTTGCAATATTCACTTTTGTCCCTTTTAGAGCAGGAGCACTCAGTTTCACACTTACTTCAGCTTGTTTTTTATCAATGTCTGGATAAAAACGAATGTTGCTCAAATTCTGTTTGTTGCGGGCTTCGAGGTAGACGGTTTGCCAAATTCCACGTACTTTACCATAGTTTTGTTTGCCTTGCGGACTGTCTTTTACCAACTCATCAGCACGCACAGTCAGTTTATCATCTTTTCCGGTCAACATATCTGTAATGTCAAACTCCAACGGAATATAACCGCCTTCCTTCCAACCGGCATCTTTTCCATTTACCCATACCTGTGCTCCATAATCGCAGGCGCCAATAATCAGCATAATGCGCTTGTTTTTCCATGTCGAGTTTTTTGGGACTTCCAGATTTCGGCGATACCAGCCCACCAATTGCTTCGTGTCGGCAATACCAGAGAGTGGTGCAGCCCACGAAAAAGGAACAACAATGGTTTTATCGAAATGACTGTCAGCATAATTAAACCAGCCTTCGTCAACTCCTTTGTTTTTTCTATCGAACGTAAAATGCCAAGCTCCATTTAAGTTTAACCATTCTGAACGCATAAAGTCGGGACGTGGGTGCTCTGGCAATGGAATGTTGACAGCTGATAATTTAAGAATGAATATGAATAAAAAGAAAAGCCCCCCAACCCACGTAGGGGGAGAAAGAAATGATAGCATATTTATTCTACATTTGACTTTAAGAGAATATCTCATGATGTTAAATTAGATAGTTGTAAATTATTTGTAAGAACGAATGGAAATTCCTGCATCGATAATCTGTGATCCTTTGCTGTTATGACAATGAATGGCAATAAGATTATTACTGTTTTGTTTGATCGTTCTTTTCGCCTCATCACTAAACGGAAGAACAGCATAACCATTTGTAATGCCGGTAAGCGAAGCTGCCAACACTCCGTTAATATAAATTTCGCAATCGTCATCGTGATTGATGAAGAATATAAGATTTTCTAATGATTCTGGGCTTAAAGTACCAACTTTAAACTCTTTCCTCATCCAGATATCAGGTGTATTCCAATTCGTTTTTATTTCACGGATATTCTTTTTGGTTGCTGGTTCAAAAGGAGCTACAGAATCTTGCCACTGTGTGTGGTTGTAATCCATAGTATTCCAATCAGTTGCTGGCTGATTAAATGTAAACTTCCATTGTAGAGCAGTTGCTTGCGAAGTTGGCAGAATATCCACAACTTTAGCTTGGTTTTTAATCACGCGTTGATTGATTTCAGATAGTTTATTCAAATCAGCTTTGACAACAGCTCTGTCATACGTAATAAATCCATTCATTTCTCCTTCCACGTCGGTCAGTTCGGTATAAACAGCTGCACTCAGACCGTTATTTGTTTTAAATCCAATAAGATTGTCGGTAAAAGTAGCATAAGAGTTCAACCATTCTTCACCACTATTTACTTTTCCATGTCCAAACGCTTTTTGATATATATGATTATCAATACTATAAGCAACACCACCATATTCGCC
>CAIWIS010000137.1 GCA_903912795.1 uncultured Bacteroidales bacterium | reverse complement strand
GGTCAACAATTGTTCTTGTTGTTCCCGTATGACTTGCCAATAACCTTCTTCGTAAAGTTGATTTGTGGCTATTCCCATATTAAAAAGCTGAACATAATAATATGGCAAATCTCCCATTTTCCAGAGTGAACGCCAATCTTCAATCAGTTTTTTCATCATTAGGCGATATTCCAACGCTCTTTTTGTATTGCTTTCGCCCTGATAAAAAATAAAACCTTTTATTGGAAAACCCACCAAAGGATTAACCTGACCATTGAAATTGATAGATGGATAATTATTTGCATTGGTAGAATCCATGGTACCAATTCTTCCCGCTACTTTACAAAGTTCGTTATCCGTAACTATTTTTGTACGGCTCATCCAAGTTTCCAATTCGGTACCACCGCGATAAGATTGTAAAATTCCGATCGGGATTTTCTGTGATTTGTAAATTTCGCGCGCAAAAATATAAGCAACCGCCGAAACATTATTACCAACCTCCAAACTATTGCATACAAACCATGGTAACGAACTACTATTTACTTTCTCTTGCGGTTGGGATTTTGCATTGTAACTTGCTCTGAACGAACGAATCAGTGGATAATTATCAGCTTCAGCAATTACTTGTGTGGCTTCAAGCAAATGACTCACTTTTTTTTCCATATTCGATTGTCCGGAAGCCAGCCACACATCGCCTACCAAAATATTTGATAGTGTTAGGACTGTTTCAGGCTGATTTACTAATTCGAAACGTAGAGTGCAAGCAGTTGATTCTACCGTTTGAGCATCAAGTAAAACTGACCATTTTCCATTTTTATTAACTGTAGTTGTATTCGAAATACTATTTCCATTTCTGGTAAATGTTACTTTAACTTGTTCGCCCACATTTGCCCAACCCCAAAAATGCATTGGCACATCGCGCTGAACAACCATATTTGAACTCATAAATTTGGGAAGTTCCAGTTGATAGATAGTTGTACTTTCCCAATTAATCTTTGTTTGAGTCTCTTTTGTAGAAGTCGTTGCAAATAATGACAAAATAGCGGTCGAAAACATTATGAAGAAACAAATCTTCTTTCTGATGGGTGAATTTCTCATTGAACAAATGTATATATATAAGGCATAAAAAACACAAGGTACAATCATTATTTAATCAAGGAAATTTCAAAACCTGAGCCATTCCAATCCCACGTTCACCACCCGCACAATAAAACAGGTAGATTTTCCCATCATAATCTTTAAAAATAAAAGGGTCACGTACTTCGTTCAAAATTGTTTTTGCTGCTCCACCTATAGATAATTTTGGAATCAAATTACCACCTTCCCAAACTTCTTTGGCTTGCATGACACATTGGAATGATTGAGAAGACCATGATTTGCTGTCACTGTTTAAAATGCTCTGTGTGTAATAAATACGCTCAGGTGTATCGTGACTTGAACTAAAAAAAATATGCAATATATTGTTTTCAAGAAAAGTAGTCAAATGTCTTACTCGAAAATTAGGATTTCCAGTTTCCTCAATTGCCTTTTCAAAGAAATCGCGTCGCGTGCTCCATAGCATTTTTGAATAGTCAAAGTCTCTAGGGGCAGTATCAAAACCTTTTACTTTGGGTGCCTCATGAAAAAGTCCACCATTGGAAAAAGAATACCATTGATTTTTATAATTAAATGGGGCAAAATAAGAGCCACCCAACATAACAGGAGAAATGTTTTTCTGAAAATCAACACCATTATTGGAATAGCAAACAAAAGTCCGTTGGTCGTTTTTAGCTTCCGAAATTAATTTAGTTTGACCATGAAAAAACATAATGAACTGTTTTTTTTCATTATCTATTAACACAACGGGAGAGGCAATATGGCTTGATATTTCAATATCATTTCCGGGGAAAATCTTATTCTCATTTTTTTTATCATAAAGTCCGAAAACTCCTCTTTTCGAAGGCAAAACTGTACTATCAGCATTGTACAATGTCCATTTCTCGGTTAAGCTTGCAGCCCAAGCCATTCGAATATATGCGCCATGATGATGCCCGAAATATAGGTAGTAATTTGCCGAAGGGTGAACGCGTTTTTCAATAGGAAGCCAGTCAGGCAGACGGATAACACAAGGACCATTAATATTTTCACCATCGGAGGCAATACCATTTTGCTCAAATAATACTTTGTCAATTATTGGATTAGCATTATTTAATCTTCTTATTTCGACTGCAAAAGCAGGCTGTAACAAGATAAAAAAAGTAAATATCAACCAGTTCTTCTTCATAAATAATTCTAATTTTTAATTGCATGATCTGCTTTTACCGGCTTACCACTCCACGCTTTCTTATTTGTCCAGTCTGCAGGCTCACCGCTCCAAAATTCATCTTCAGCCGGCAGACCTAATGGTAAAAATACGGCAGTACATAAATAAAGACTTCCGGTTGAAATGTACGATTCGGCCAAATTGGGTTGATGTCCACAAAAACCAAGCGTTAGCCAACCATTTTTATCAAAAGTTCCGGGTTGCTTCACTTGTCGTTTAATAACAGACGTAAGTGCGCATCTGACCTGAGCAGGCTTTACGTCCTTTGGTAACAATTTTAACAATGAAACTTGAGATAGATTATGAAAAATACCGAAACGATAAGCTAGTGAGCGCCCAAATGCAGGAAAAGTTCCTTCGGGCGAAATTAAACGTTCCAATTGTTCGGCATGTCTTATGCTACGTTTCTTTTCGGTATCGAAAACTGTTGAATCGGTGAGATTTTTGCTTTTCAACACAGTAAGAATATCCAACAGCATTGGATGAATTACAATGCTATTGTAATAATCAAAGTGAAAATTCTTACCATCGCCGTACCATCCATCGCCTTTGTACCATTCATCAAACCGAGATAAAGCGTAGTTGATGGTTTCCAACTTGCATTCACCTGTTAGTTGTAATAATGTGGCTTCAATTATTGCAGAAAAGAGTAACCAGTTGCTTTCGTTTGGTTTAATTATACGTGTTGATTTTAAGGCTTCAAGCATTCGGCTTTGAGTTATTGCATCCAGATTTCCCCATATTTGAGTGGGCGCTCTTAAAAAACTCTGAGCCAAAAATGCGGCATCAACCAAGGCTTGATTGTCGGTTGTAAAATTTAGTTTGTCGGGTGAGTTTGGGTCAACGGCATTTTGTAACCCTCTTCTCACTTGTTCAATATATTGCTTCCTAAGTTTGCCTTCGGTACTTTGGTCAGCACCAAGTTCGAGCCACGGTGCCATACCACAAAGCAATCGTCCAACGGCTTCGAGATGCGTAACTTTCTCCCTGCCACGCTTACTACCCTCAACAGTAGTTTCAACAGGCATATTTTTTCTAAGCGTATTGTTGCTTAAATTTAAAAGAACCGGATCGGCAATTTTAACCAAAGAATTTATCCATATCTCCCTATCGTTTTTCGAAAAAACCAAACCGGAAAACATACAAAATAAAACTGAAAAAATGAACTTGTTTCTTCCTGTTTTCATTGTGTTTATTTAAAGGATTATTTTTTATTAAAAAGTTTCCTATAGCGCATCAGTGCCTCCACAAAATAATAATCGGCATAACTAAGAGGAGCATCCACTTCGCTGTTTTTTGCCATAAAACCTACACTGTGTTTGAGAATAAAGTTTCCGTTTTGTCCAAGTTCGGCACGATATTCAGCAGACGCAAGTGAACGAATCATTTGCTCTGCTAAAGTACGGTATTTTTTCGAAAGTTTCTTATCGGTAAATGTACTTAACTCTACCAATGCCGAAGCTATTACAGATCCTGCCGAAGCATCACGCAACTCATTTGGAATATTTGGTGCATTAAAATCCCAATACGGAATTTTATCTTTTGGTAGGTTGGGATGATTGGCTATATAATTGGCAATTTTTATGGCAAGATTTAAATATTCCTGTTTTCCTGTTTCCCTGTACATCATGGTATAACCATAAAGTCCCCAACTTTGACCGCGTGCCCACGAAGACTCATTAGAGTAACCCTGATGTGTCATACGTTCAATAAATCCAGCTTTATCTGAATGGTAATTTACTAAGTGATAAGAACTTCCATCGGGTCGAAAATGATATTTCATGGTAGTGTCGGCATGTGAAACGGCGATTTTATAAAAGCTGCTATCGCCCGATAGTTTTGTTGCCTGAGTCAATAACTCCAAATTCATCATATTGTCAATTATAACTGGGAACTGCCATTCTTTTCTATCCCACGATTTGATTGTGCCCGTTACTGGATTGAAACGTGTTGAAAGCGATTTTGCCGCATTTACAATTATCTGCTCATAAGATTTATCCTTTGATATTCGTAATCCATTACCATAACTGCAAAATATCATAAAACCTACATCATGATTATTGGTAGTGTACTGTTGTTTTTCAACTCTTTGAGTCATTTCATATGCAGCATTTTTTATTTCATCCGATTTTGAATAATCGTACAAATACCAAAGTGTTCCAGGGAAAAACCCACTCGTCCACCAACTGTCTTTTGAAGTAACTAACTCACCATCTTTTACTGTACGTGGTAGCAAGTTTGGTAATTCAGACATTTTTTTTGATAAGCATATTGTTTGTTGTACCGAGAATTTCAGACTTTCATCTATAACTTGCAAAATAGGTTTCTGTTTTGCAAAACTAAAGGTCTGGAAGCCCGATAATAAGATGGTTAATAATAAATACTTTTTTGTCATTACTTTTTACTCTTATTTTTGATTTGTTATCCGGTGCAAAGTTCTTATTATAAGTGATGGAAGCATAACAATTTAGTCCAAAAAATTAAAAACATTGTTCAAAACGAATTCTACGAAATAACGATTTGAATGGAATTTGCTTTTTAGTGGACTATTTTTTTATTCATTAAGGGGTACAACAACTATATTTGCAAATTATAAATTGAGATTGTTGCATTAATTTTTATTGGTATGAAAAAGTTTTTTTTGATAGTAGTGTTATCCTTGTTCGTATTTCAGGTTGGGGCCGAAATTAACCCGCGAATAAAAAATTCCATCAACGAAAACTGGCGTTTTATACGCTCGGATGATGAAAATGCTAAACAGGTTCAGTTTAACGATGCGGGTTGGCAATTGGTCAATTTTCCGCACACATGGAATGCTGCTGATGCACAAGATGATGAGCGTGGTTATTACCGCAATGTAGCTTGGTATAGGCGAACGCTGAATATTCCTACTGATAAAAAAGACAAGCAAATCACCATCTTTTTCGAAGGAGCCAATCAGGAAGTGGAGCTGTTTGTAAATGGTATAAGCGCCGGAACGCATGTGGGAGGCTATACCCGTTTTAGTTTTGATATTACAAAGTTGGTTCGCTTTGGTCAGCAAAATCTCTTTGCTCTGAAAGTCAATAATAGTTTCAATGAAAACATCCCTCCACTAACTGCCGATTTTACTTTTTTTGGAGGTATTTACCGTGATGTTTATTTAATTTTCACTAACAAAATACATGTGTCTACTACGCATTATGCGTCGTCGGGAGTGTATCTTCAAACACCCAAAGTCAACAATGCCGAAGCTCATGTTGAAATCAAAACATTACTGACTAATGCTAATTTAGCAAAAGTAAATGTTCGGGTAGAGCATACCCTTATCAATTCAGGGAAGGAAACAGTTTTGTCAACTAAGAAAATGGTAAAGTTGTCACAATTGGCAACTAATCTGGTAGATATTCAAACTATTTTAATAAAAAATCCGTTATTGTGGTGCCCAGATACTCCGGTTTTATACCGCGTAATAACTCGAGTATACAATGCTAAAACCAATGAGTTGCTCGACGAAGTTTCTCAACCGCTGGGCTTACGTTGGTACGAATTTAGTGCCGAAAATGGTTTTATGCTCAATGGAAAAGCGCTCAAACTTATCGGAACCAATCGGCATCAGTGTTTCGAAAATCTTGGGAATGCCGTGCCCGACGAAATTCATGTGCGCGATGTGAAATTGCTGAAAGACATGGGTGGCAATTTTCTGCGTATTTCGCACTATCCGCAAGACCCGGTGGTGATGGAAATGTGTGATAAACTGGGCATTATCACATCGGTTGAAATTCCGATTGTGAATGCCATAACCGAAAACGAAGCTTTTTCGAAAAACAGCATCGAAATGGCTCGCGAAATGGTTTTTCAAGATTATAACCGGCCTTCGGTGCTTATTTGGGCCTATATGAACGAAGTTTTGCTCCGTTTGCCTTTTAAGGGCGATTCTATTCGTAATAAACAATATTTTAAATCGGTGAATGCATTGGCTCAAAAAATTGAAAATCAGATTCGACTTGATGACCCGCAGCGTTATACACTGATTCCGATGCATGGAAATTTCAACGACTACCACGAAGCGGGATTGACACAACTACCCAAAATTGTGGGATGGAACCTCTATCAGGGTTGGTATGGTGGTAAGTTCGATGGGTTTGATACATTTATGGACATTGCGCAGGAAAAATTAAAAGGCAGGCCATTTATCAT
>CAIWIS010000136.1 GCA_903912795.1 uncultured Bacteroidales bacterium | reverse complement strand
TTCAGCTCCTTTTTTGGCCACTACGGTGTAGTAGTAGGTTGTTTCAGGGGTTAAACCAGTCAACTCTTTGCTAGTGGTACCGCTTACTGTTAATGGAGAACCTGAAATTGGAGTAGAAGATGCAGCACCTGACATAGTGTGCGAGCCAAGATATGTCCAAGTATCCGAAGCATAACCTGTCCATTCTGAATCAGTTGTGTTAGTTCCGGATGATGTTGTCCAATTTGTATTGCCAGCATTCACTGTGGATTTGCGAACAATAGTATGATCTTGTCCATAAGTTGAAAAACCAGCTACTGGAATGGTAGCTGTACTTGCCGGACTCCCGAATACATCAATTAATACATCATTTTTAAATAAGCCCATTGCATCATTTCCTGTAAAAGCAGGAACTCTACCACCTTGAGCAGTTGCATTATAAACAATTGATAAATCTGCTTGAGTCAAAACAGTTGCACCTGCTTGTGAATTTGCAATTACATAAACGTCATTATTAGCCAAAGTGCCTGTAAGTGGCAATGTATACGACAAATCAACATCCCATCCTCCACCATTTACGGCTTGTTTAATTGAGTAGTTCGATAGATTAACGGTAGCTCCTGTGCCATTATAAATTTCAATGTATTTATTGTTAGAAGATCCTTCGCCATATTCCGAAATAAACAAATCGCTTGCAGCAGTTCCGGCGCTTTTGGTATACACATTCACATCGTAGCTTGTTGCGCTGGTAGCAGCATCCCAGTTGGCAGTAAATCCGGTAGATGAAATTCCGCTAGCAGCAGTAGCTACAGGCACTCCAAGTGGAGTTTCGGTAGTTGCGTTTGTAGTAGGTTGACTTCCTGTTTTATAGTCGATAGCTGCACCACTATTGCTATAAGGCCATATAGCAAAATTATAGGCAGTAGAAGCTGATAAACCAGTGAAAACGGCTGTTTGAGTGCCTTGAGCAATGTTTTTCACCAAAGTAGCATCCGCTTCGGGAGTTCCATCGGCAGGTGCAGTAGGAGTTGTGGTGGATGCTTTTACCAAATATCCGGCTGGCGCAATTGCTCCAGTGGCATCAGTCCATGTAAGTGTTATCTGTGTGCTCGAATTGGCAACTGCAGAAAATGCAGAAGCGTGATTGGTAGGTTCGCCTACGGCAGGTGCAGTAGGAGTTACATTGCCTGTAGCAGTAGGATTGGTGGCGCAATAAGTGGTGCCGTCGCCTACAGCCATTACCGAATAGGAATACGAAGTTCCATTGGTTAAACCCGTTTTTGTAACTGGCGACGTTACTGTTTCGGGAGCGCCTCCATTCCAAATTAAGGTATAGCTCGAAGCGTTAGCCACCGCACCCCACGATAAAGTAGCTTGTGTATTGCCAGCAGTTGGTGTTACAGTAGGGGCAGCAAGGGGTGTGCAAGAGGAGGTTGCCTCGTAAGTTAAAGAATAAGATTCGCAATAAAGTGAATTTGCCGTAGCAGCTACTTTCAATACTGTTGACGTAGTGCCACAAGTAATGTCAACCGTTTTAGTAACATTTACATAAGCTGTAGACCATCCACCATACCATGCAGCGTTATTGAAATTATTTGTTGCAATAATAGTTTGGTCTGTACCTGCATCAATTTTATATATCAAATTACCTGCACCGCTACTTGTATTTGATCTCATTGACATGGTAATGGAAGTTATTTTATATCCACTATATCCCGACAACGTAAGTGTCTGAGAGTTAGGACTTGTCATTTGTTTTGAAGTGCTGTATGTTTCAACCATAGTTGCACTTGAACCTGAAGGAGCTGTCCCGGTTGTTGTTAATGTGTTTTTAGCTGAAATTGTATATATTACTGTTGCTCCAAAAGCATTCACACTTGCCGTCAACAGAATTACAGCCAGAAGTATTGTTTTAAAAGAGATAATTATTTTGTTCATAAACCTGAATTTTTTATTTGAAATAATTGCTATGTTGTTTTTCATGTTTGATTTTTTCTTTAATAAAAAGATTCTGTTATCTTAATTTTATCCCAATTCATTCTATTTATACTTTTCGAGCATCAATTATGTTATCAAAAAGGTTTTAATAGTCCTTTTTATTGATTGATTTTTCCCGCTCAAAATGCAACTAATTTTTCTTTAATTTCTGGCAGGAGTAACCCTTCTGGATTGGTCAAGTTTATCTGTTATTGATTTTCGTCCTGCAAATATAAACATTATTTTTCAGAATTTTACAGCAATTAAAAACGAATTTAGATGGTTGACCTACTCCATTTGAGGTTAACTTTCACACCCCAAATTTTGCATAATTATTAAATAATCCACTCTATTCTTTGTATATTTATTAATCTACAGATAGGGGGTAGACATATGGTAGCTATACTCTTTCTATACCCTAAGTATACGATTGTATATTTATACAATATATCCTGATTCATCGTTAAAGGCATTGACAATAAGTCAGACTTATTGGTTAGTATTTATTTAACTCAAAAAAGCCTGAAGACAATTGAATTGCATTCAGGCATTCTTATATATTTTCAACAACAGCGAAATGAAATAACTTTAGGGAACTTGTAAAACTTGTTTGAATAAATAATTCATTTTTCAACAATCAACTTGAATGATTTCTGTACTTTATCTGCTTTTATTTTCAGAAAATAAATACCCGTTTTCAGGTCACTCAGATACATGGAAAATTGGCTATTACCTTGCATAGCATTTCGTTTATCCTGAAAAACTACTTTTCCGGCAATGTCGGCAACTGTAAATACTACATTTGTTTGCTGCATTAGGTTATCACTTATAATCCTAAAACTGCCATTATTTGGATTTGGAAAAATATAGGCATTTTGTAATACTCCAGTATACAAAGATTTGATTGAATTTGCTTCTTTAACAGTAGAAAAGCTAAATACCGAATCGCGAACCATGCTATTTCCAACCACATCTTTTACAGTCGATTTAATGATAACATTGTATGTTTTGCCCTTTTCCAACCCTTGTGCAAATTTTATACGAAAACGCAAGGGAGTCATTTGCTCAACGGTATAAGCCGGAATGGCGGCTCCATTTACTTCGCTTACCAAAACGGTTGTTTTATTCACCGTAGTGGAATCCATGGATTTATTAAACTTAATAACAGGCCAAATATTGTTGGGCTGATTTACAGCATTGTGTGCCGGAATGCAATTAGAAACTTCCACATCGGGCTGCCAGGTAATTACTTTATACACACGCACCCAGTCGAATGAAGCAAAAGTTCTATCCAGGCGGTCGCGGTCGAGCGGGCCGTCGAAATAAGTAACAATAGTACTTGCCAGTGCCGGATAATTGCCATTGGTAGAGCCTGTTGTAGGCACTAAAAATGGTGTTACATCGGTATAAGCACCGTATATTTTACCATCCCAGGTGTAAAAAATATCCTTTTCGCCGGTATAACCTCCGTTGGTATGAAAATCTTTTGACAAATTATCTGGTGCCAAAAATCCGAATGTTCGGTTTGGTTCGGCCATAAAATAATTGTTGGTACCTACTCCGTTGGGATACGACCCCTCGTTGTAGTTATTATCGCCAGCAGTGCCGCCACCCGACCAAAACGAGGTGTGCGAACCAAAAGCATGTTCGGGGTATTTGTATCTCGACTCAAAAAAGCCGTACGATTGTTTAAATTTAGATGAAATATTTCCACTGCTGTAAGGCACCGAGTGATTGTCCATGTAATTATAACCTTTGAAAACGCCATCTTCCACCACACAGTTTTCCTTCCATTTGCCCGAAATGCCTACAAAGCGAATGTAATCGTCGCTCGTCCACTTTGTGTAATCGAGGGTTAGTCCATTGAACTCGTCGTTGAAAGTAAGTTGAAAATCGGTTTTTGGGCGAATAGGGCCGGAACCTAAAATCTGCTCTTTAAACTCTTTAAGCAAGGCAGTTGCATCGCCACGTAACAATTCCTGCATAGGCATTAATTTACCTGCATCTACCACTTTCATCACTTCGGCTTCTACCATACGGCCTACGGCTTCGCGGTATTGTGGTCGAATTGAACCTGCATCGGCATATACCTTGAGCACTGTATCGGCTTTGAGTTTCAAAAAGTTTTTCACATTGGTATAATTTCCGGCATATTCCATGGCATTGAGCATAATTTGAGCCGCTTCGTCCCTGCGTATTACGGCAGTGGGCAACACTTTTCCGGTATCGGCCACGGCATATAAAAGTCCTTTCTTTTTAGCCACAGCAAAATAACCACTATACCAATCGGAACTCTGCACATCGCTGAAATTAGGCAACGTGTTGTTGGGAGTCAACCCCAACATAAGCACCATTGATTGCACAAACTCGGCACGTGTCATACCTGCATTGGCACCAAAACTTGTTTCGGAACGAGGAAAAACAAATCCTTTTTTTACCATAAAACTTACAGCTTGCTCTGTAGTAGTTCCTTTGGTATCGGCATAAACATATTCCTTAAAATAGGGATAACATGTAGCCACCACCTGACGAAGAATGGCGCAATTGGAAACTTTTTTTTCTAATAAAATATCAGATGCACGGTTTATACCACTGCATTTTATGTATTCGTCGGTACTACCACCGGCAAAATTATAATTGCCTATCAACGTAAAAGTACCTCCGGGGAATTCAGAGGCCGATTTAGAAACCGTTTTATTACCACCATTACTATAAATTGTAAAGTTGGGATTGGTGGCCATATTGTAAAAATTATAATAGTAAAAATCGTAGTCGCCAGGCTCCACAACCAACGGATTCCAATAATAGGTATCGGCACCACCGGGCAAATAGTAAGCTCTGCTATAAGGCGTTGATCCATTATACATACTTGTCTGCTGCTTTTTGGAGTCATTCATAGGGGAGAAACCCACAATTAAGTTCGTAGATTTTTCTTTTTGTTCGAGGTTTAATGGATACGACCCGCTATAAAGCCCTGATGTATACGGATTTGTAGTTACAACTGTTCGATGCAGTATCGTTCCGTCGTATTTTAAGGTTTCATACATCATACAATCGGCAAACGTAGAGTCGTTAGAAGTTTTATGCAGTTTTACATACTCTTTTCCATCGCCCGAAAAGTCGAATTCACCCACTTTGTACCAACCCAACGAAGGCATAGGATTGGTATTTATCTTTTCCTGACTGGGAGAGATTACGTTGTAATTAGCCCACTTCAGGTCACGCAGATTCACCGAATCTACTTTACCGTTGTGAACAATCGTAAATTTATCTTTTGTGTTTACTTTAGGCTTGTAGGTATAAATAATTACTTGTCCCGCATCCACCGTTCCGGGATGCCAAGTGGCAGTGGAACCGGCAGTTTTGGAGTATTTGGGAGGTGCTGCAGCTCTGTAACCGGGCTTATTCTCAACTTGCCATGTACCGGTGCTCGAAAAACCAAAGGGTACAACCAGACTGTTTTCCTCTGGAGAAAGTGGACGTGTGCGGGTGTCGGCATAACAATCGAACCGAACAGGTAATGTAGGTGTAATCAGTAATGAGTTGGTTGTTTCGCGAATTAGTCGTACATATTCTGTTCCTTGTCCACTGAAATAATACTTGCCAATGCTATACCACGATTCCTTTTTGGTAGAAAAATCAACATAGGTATAGTCTTTAACACCATTGTGCAAAATTTCTACTTTTATATGATTATCGATTAAAGCCAATTGAGGTATAGCCCTAAAAAACTGAATATCAACCATACCGGCCAACGAATCGATACTGGCTTTGTACTGGCACCAGGCACCCGCCGAAACTGAACCCCGATAAGTAGCTCCGTTTTTCATAGTTACCGAATTGTTCCAGGCACTTACACTATTAGCAGAAAAAACCACATCGGTATAAAAATAGATATAACGGTTGAATAATTTATGGTCGGCCTTAACTGTTGAAAAAAGGCTAGCTAACAAGCAAATGCTAAGTATCGATTTTAGTTTCATGCTGTGATTTATTGAAAAAAAGGCATCTCACGTAGTAAACAAATACCAATGTAAGATGCCTTTAATTGAATTATAAGAATGAGTTTACTCTTACAAAATCACCTTTTGTATAGTTTGACCTGATTTGCCAATTGCCTTAACAATAAACACACCGGCTTTACCATTCATTTCCACAATGCGTGAACCATTCAGATTTTGTTGTTTTACCAACACTCCACTTAAATTGTAAACCGATACTTTTACGGCTTCCTTTGCCTCTACTATAACATTTCCGCCTGAAATAGCGATTTTAGCATAGTTAATATCCGATTTCGGATTTATAAGAGCAGTCGGTGCAGGATCTGGAGCATTAGGGCTACCAGCTGTTACACCGTCCCAGGTTTCAAGTCGCATATAATCAATATGAAAAACAGAATGTGGAGTACGTAAATTTAAACGATAACGTGGAGTTGGTCTGGTGCTTACGCCGTTCATACTTTGATTTGGCATAACTGCTGGCATTGTATCATTCACTACATATTCTTTATATTCAGTACCAGAAATCAATACATTTTGTACTTTGCGAGCATTTGTACTTACTCCTGAACCAGAGATATTATCTACACGAAGCAACATATCTTTTCCTTCAGTGTGAGCCCAAAAAATTAATTTTACTTTTTTTGCTACACCGTTTGAACCCTGGGCATCGAAACATGGAGTACTAATTGAAGCCCTGTAAGCGTTTAAGGAGTCTGTTGTTAAATTACGTACTTCTGCTCTCCAGGAAAGTGCACCTTGCATAGGATCGGCACCATGTATAATATAAGGAGACCAGAATACTGTGTCCTTTATATAAGGTTCAACTGCAAAACCATTCACTCTTGATGCTACCGTATTTGGTCCGTATGAATTGACAGTATTAGGTGCAGGAAAAGCATAGTAAGAGCCTGTAAGCAAAGTTGCTTGAGTAAATATATCGGAAGCTGTTTGTCCGGGTACCGGAGCAAAAGTCAGAGTAGAAGGATAATTTCCTGCTTCAAAGTCAGCTAAACCCTCATTTTGAAGTGTTTTGGTTGCTGTGCTCTTATATGTTGGAATAATACCGTCACCCAAAGGAATTAATTCTACATCATCAAGATCATAAGATACCATACGGTCGAACCAGAATGAAATACGGGTTGATGCTGCAGCATTTTTTACGGTAAAATTTACACGGTGTGTACGCCACGTTTCAGATTCTTTGTATTGAATAACAGAACCACCAAGAGCAACAAATGTGGAAGTAACATCTTTAATGTTTACGGTGAGACCCGGAGAGTTTGGTAATATTACATTTGACAAAAAAGAAGTAATTGAAGAACGAACCTTGAAACGGAGTTCATAAGCCCCTGGTGTCAAGTCGAATACTTCCTGCCATAGCATAAAATCAAAACCGGTTGAAGCAGGTATTGAGATAGGATCCAGATGTGCGTAATGGTTACCATTTTCTAGCTTTTTTATAATATCACCTTTGTAACTAAGGTTTTTAATAAGCACAGTATCTTTGTTAAATTTCGTATCGTCATACTTCACACTGTCAGTAAGGATAGCGGGTGTTCTGTCATTTAAAACTTTGATCATCTCAGTTGCATAATTAACAAACCATCCGGGCTGATCTACATTCACTTTTGAGGTAACGCTATAAGTGAAATTTTCATTTACATTCTCAAAATTCCAGTCTTTCAATAGGTTTTGAGCATTTGTTTGGATAAAATATCCAACGCTACAAATAAGGAGTAAAATTAGCTTTTTCATTGTAAAAAATTTTAATTGTTTTTAATATGTCATTTTACTTAAATCAATTTTCAGCACCAAAAATAAAATATATTATTAATGAATGCAAGCAATTTAGAGAATTAATTACCGTAAACGATTACAAAAGTGGTATAAATCATTGTAATCGTTTACGAAAGATTTTAATATGTGTAATGGGATAGTAATGTCATTACATTTTTACCTTTTTTTTCGAAAGTATTACAATTTTAGACCAATACACTTTGTAATATTCAGAAAACTACGTTGATTAGTTTCCAACACAGGATAATTTGGACTTACAGTAACAATCTTCAATGGAATTACTAGCATGCGATCTTTGATTATATTGGTATTCTTAAAATCCAAATTACTATAATTAAAATATGAGTTTTGATATAATTTTATCAGTGATTTATGAAGAGTGACCGACACAGTTGCTTTTCGTTGACCCTGAGGAATTATTACTGTAGTAGGCACAGTGCAAAAATAAGAACCCAAGGCTTTTGAATTTTTATATCGTGTCATTAGGTCGGTCATATTTGCCGGTAGAGTCGTTTGTGCACTTGCAATTTGGTTAGCCAAATAGGCACTGTCAATTTCAATTGACACAGTAATTTGCTCATAATTATCAACAACTCCACTTCTATATATTCCAATCATATTAATAGTAGTATCTCCTTGAGCTGCAATATCTGTCAAAGTTGCAGAATCTGTCAAAGCAAGAGCTGCAGAAGTATTGGAAAAATACACGCGGGAATTTCCAAATTCAGTCTGTAATTTTTCTTCACACGAAATAAATAACAGTGAAGGAAAAAACAATAGTAAAATGATTTTTAAATATTTGATATTCATACTAATTTTTGTTTTTAAGATTTACCAATTAGGATTTTGAACTAACACGCCTGCCGCTTTATCAATCTCAACCTGAGGAATTGGATAGAAATACATTTTAGCGGCATCAAATACACGATTTTCAATTATTAGATTCGGTTCATACTTGAAGTCATTAGTTGTTAATGAGTTTCTTGTAATTTTGAGCCGATGTATAGGTGCATTTAGATTAATTTCGGCCTGCTTCCATCGGCGTAAATCCCAGTAGCGTGCATCCTCGAAAGCAAGCTCAATTCTCCGTTCATGTTTAACGATTGATCTAAATTCAACTTGGGATTTACCAACTGCAATTAATGGCATTTTAACATCGTTACGACCTAACCTTCTTACTTTGTTAAGTGCATCAACTGCTGATAATGTGTAACCTGCAGGTTTTACATCTGCTCCATAAGCTTCATTCATTGCCTCGGCATAAAACAGATAAAAATCTCCCAAACGCATATAAGGCCAATAATGAACGCTGGTCTGACCCAATGTCAAATCCAAAGCTTGATTCGTAAATTTTTTCAAATAGTAACCTGTTTTTGTTGCGCGATACAAGGGTATTCCTGCAGTACCACCGTCAAAACATTCGATAGGTGCAACCCCATTAAATTTATCCATATTTGTCACGATTGTCATTTTCAGACGGTAGTCTCGATTATCAAAAGGCGATGGTAGAGCTTTATTGGCTGCTTTTGCGGCATCGAAAGCAGCTTGAAAACTTGTCCACGAAAATGGAGTTCCATCTTTATTTTCATAATCATCAACTAAATCTGCAGTTGGGCAAGTTCCCGTAGATCCTTTTGAAATTGAAATTGGAAAATTAGCAATTTCAAAAGTATTATTAGTCGCTGGTTTGGCGTAAAGAAACTCATTATTCCATGCTATCGATTGAAATAAACCGGCATAAGAAGTGCTCAAAGAGTAATACAAGGGATATTGTGTGGTCAAATCAATTACATCTTTACATGCTGCAGCTGCACGTTTCCATTTATCTGTATTACCGGAGGGATTAAACTGTGGACTCGCAGCGTATACCAATACTTTGGCTTTTAGTGCAAGAGCTGAACCTAATGTGGGGCGTCCCTGGCGAGCAGCCCAAGTTCCGGGATTGGCATAATAAACTGCTACCGTATCACGATATGGACTTGGAAGTGATTTTTTATTGTACTTCATCAAGGTATCCTTTTGCGCTTTAGTTAGTAAATATTTCCCACGGCTAGTACATAAATCAAGTTCATCAACAATAAAATCAACAATTGAATCAATTGGGGCACGACCATATTTCGATCTGTCAACAGTGGCTAAATCAACTTTATCTTTGAGCAATGGCACTTCACCATAACGTTTGAATAATTCGAAATAATACAATCCTCGAAGGAAATGCATTTCACCCCTGTTTCTACAAAGGTTGTCAGTCCACGTTGTATATTGCGCAGGGTTCGAATAGCGAATTTCCCACCATGTGAGTGTATCCGTTCCCTGTAAATAATCGCTTGAAATACGAATACCTTTATAACTATTGTTCCAAACATCGTCAGGATTATTGTATTTGTTCCATAATCCGGTGTTAAAATTCTGAATTGCTTCCATATCACTCACCTCTTCTGCTTCATCAGATGCCGAAGTCAGTGAAGAACTACCAATGCGGTTAAAACCTGCCGGAACATAAGCATAGGCTGATGAAGCCATCCCATCAAGTGTGCTTGTTAAACTAAAAGCTTTTTTCTGATCAATTATACCGTATTCGTAAGGATCCAAAAAATCTTTGCACGATGACAATATCAGAATAGTAAAACAGCATATACCAATTATATTTTTCAATTTCATACTATATATGATTTAATATTTAAAACTTAAAATTAATACCCAAATTATACGACTTCATGATAGGATAACCTTCCATTACTTCAGGATCGAAATATTTAATATGATCAAGCGTAAACACATTCATTCCACGAATATAAATACTTGCTGAACTTAAACGAATATTGTTTATAAGTGATTTAGGAAGATTGTAGCCAATTTCGAGAGCACGCAGACGAAGGAAATCACCGTTACGTAACCAATAAGTTGATGTCTGAAAGTTGTTTCCGGCATTCTCAAT
>CAIWIS010000135.1 GCA_903912795.1 uncultured Bacteroidales bacterium | reverse complement strand
GTAGGCATGGAAGATAAAGATGACGGCGAGAAACTAATTTCATCCACTTTAATTGCAGCAACTATCGACGGGAAAATTAGACAAACTGTATTGACACCAGCTGGTGTAATGGCTATGTATCCTGCTGCTTCGGCCGATGGTAAACGCATTGCTTTTAATACCGAAAAAGGTGAAATTTACATTTTAAACATTTCAATTAAGTAAAGGAGGCTGCGTTATGAGAAAAATATTCGTTTTGCTAACGTTTGCAATAACGTTAGTATTAAATATAAAGGCTGCCGATTTTACAGGCACTAAAATATACATCAATCCCGGACATGGAGGTTGGGATGCTAATGACCGAAATTTGGCCACAATTAATTTCCCGTTGGGCGATACACTAGGTTTTTACGAGTCGAAAAGTAATCTACTAAAAGGATTGCATTTGCGTGATTTGCTACAAGCCAATGGCGCAACAGTGATTATGTCGCGTACAAAAAACCGCACCGAGGACGACCGCAGTTTGTCCGAAATAGCAGCTGAAGCTAATTACAACAATGTAGATGCTTTTTTATCCATTCACAGCAATGCCGTAGGGAATAATATTGGTACCAATTATTTGCTCTTGCTTTTTCATGGTAAGGACTTGAAACCAAAAATTCCATCCAGCTTAACTATGTGTAATGCATCGTGGCCACGTCTTATGAGCAATCAACTTACTGTGTGGACGCATTATACTACTTCCACCAATATCAGAGGCGATTCTACTTTTTATGGTACATACGGTTTGGGCGTTTTAACACCGCTTACAGTTCCCGGCTTTTTGAGCGAAGGTTCGTTTCACGATTATAATCCAGAGGCGCACCGATTGCTTAATGTTGATTATTGTAAACTCGAAGCAATGAATTTTTATCGTTCCTACTGCGATTATTTTCAAAAGACATTGCCCGCAACTGGAATAATTGCTGGATTTGCAAAGGGAAAAGATGAAACAATTAACAATGCAAAATTCGTTTACAAAGCTGGTACACACGATAGGTGGTTGCCGCTCAACAAGGCCAATGTAAAACTGATGAATGCTGCGGGCGATTCACTAGCCAATTACCAAGTAGACTCACTGTATAATGGTATTTTTGCTTTTCACAACTTGTTGCCAGGCACTTATAAACTCCGTATAACAGCTACCGGCCATACAGCCAAAGATACCACCGTAAATGTGTTGGCTGCCACTACAAGCTATGCCAGAATGCTTTTAGTCAATCCAAATATAGTGGTTGCAAAAGATACAACGCCGGATTTTCCACAACCTGTGCAGGATTTAGGAGTAGTGCCTTTGCCCAATTACAACTTTAACACTGTAACGCCCATAATACCCGACTGGTTAAATCCGAATTTAATTAGAAAAGTACTTTATCGTAACGAAAAACTCTATGTATTAACTACCGAGCCCAAAATAATTATTGCCAATGCTGTCACTACGACCAAAATAAGCGAAATGAATTTAACTGGCATATCTGGTGGTACTGTGACATTGAATGATATTGCTTTTACAGCCGATGGTTTTTTACTGGCATGTAATAAAGATACTATTTCGTTGCCTGAAACGAAAGGACGATTTTTCAAAGTTTATACATGGGATGATGACAATGCTGCACCAAAACTCTTGTTTCAAACCCAAAATCAAGCTTCGTGGAGCAATGGCGTTGTGGGCGAAACCATGGCTGTGAGTGGATCACGCTGGAAATGTACTATTTACACGCCATCGGTAACAATTGGATCAACCAAAGCTATTCGTATTATGGGTTTGGGCTACGAGGAAGGTATAAGTGCTATTGCTTACAAATACATGATGGATGCAACTAATTATACCGAAGCACTTTGGGGTAAAAAAGTCAAATTCGCTATCTCGCCTACAGGTAAAGATCATTTCTATCTGGACAGCGAAAAGATATTAACTACTGAATTTCAATTCGATTGGGCAAAACCCGACAGAGATCCGTTGGTAAACAAAGGGGTTTTTACCGAAAAAAGTGGTTACCAAATTCAACCAGTGGCTTCGGGTAATTTCTTTTTCCGACATGCCCGAAATGTGTTTATGGCAGCGCCCGTTTGCAATGCCGATTCAACCAATGTAAGTGTCGTTTTATTCAATATAACAAACGGATTAAACAATGCTGTTAAAGTTTCGGAAGCGCTTCCACAAGCTGGACTTGGCACTTCGAAAACTACTTATATGGCCGCTGCTGCCAAAGTTACAGGATACGATATTGAGTTGATGATAATAGCTCAAAATCAAGGCATGGCTCGTTACAAAACAGTTGCGCCAACTGCTAAAGCCAATATTTATGCTTCGGAACTTTCTATCGAAACAACAAACGAAGGTTACAATCTGAAATTTACGCTTAACGAAAATGCTAAAGCAGTAAGTGTCATTTTATATAATGGTAGTGAGGTGCTGAAAACGATCGATGCTGGGCCACTTTCGAAAGGCATTCAGACTGTTTTATTGGCAACTGCCGATTTGCCCGAAGGAACTTATGATTGGACAGTTACTGCCTCAACCGATGCCATCGACCGTCCAATGAAAATTTCGGATAACACGCAGCCACAAATGCAATTTTATTCACCTCGTGGAGTCGCTTTGGATAATAGTTTCGAAAGTCCATACTTTGGTCGTATTTATGCCACCGAAACTTCAGGCGGAACTGTAACCAATCGCACAACGAAAGATGGAATTTATATTCTGAATGCTGCTTTGCAGGATGCAACCAATCAAGGCAATAATGCTTACAATGGTGGAGTAAGTTGGGACTTAAAACCAATAACCGGCTCAATAGGTTCACCTATGCGCGTGGCAGTCGCCGAAAATGGTGAAGTGTATTTGACCGATTGGAGCGATACCAACTCAGGTGTTTGGGTTATGAATCCTGCCGCGCCTTCGGCAAACTTCAAACCTGTTTTTAGTGGTTTAACACGTGCTTCGAATGGACTTTCGAGTTTGAATGGTGTGAATGTACACGGTTCAATTTCGCATTGCTGGGTAACAGGAACGGGCGAAAATACAAAACTTTATACTTTCGATCAGGATTTTGTGAATACCACAGCTACCAATACCGGAAATGTATTGCAATACAATATCGGCACATTGCAAACGCCATGGCAGCAAGCTCCGAGTGCAGTAGTTTACAACGATGGTTTAAATGGCAATTTGCAGCAAAATTTCAACTCGTGCCTCGCTCCCGATGGCAAAGGAGGTTGGTGGATTTCGCAATATCGCGCTACGGATGCAGCCACAATACCTTCGCTAATTCATATCAATGATGCTGGTGTTTTGAACTTTAACTCAGGTATTACTCCATTGTTAATTGGAAATTCGGTTATGGGTGGTATGGCTGTAAACTACGAAGGCACAAGATTGGCTATGGGCTGTCAGGATGAGATTAAAGTTTTTGCCATAAGCTACAACGTCACAGGAACACCAATACTCACTTTACTACATTCCATAAAACCAGCTATGGGTACCAACTCAGCAGGTTTGGCTTACGACCGTGCAGGGAATATTTATCTTATTTCCAATTCGTCAGAGCGTTTAGGAGTTTGGGCAATGCCAAAATCGGATAATAGTTTCACCACTCCAGCTCCATCCAAATACAGAATTTCAGTAATAAGAGCTGGAATAGAACTGATAGAAGGC
>CAIWIS010000134.1 GCA_903912795.1 uncultured Bacteroidales bacterium | reverse complement strand
ATCAGCTTCACCATTATCTAACATACGCATAACTCCAATTACTCTTGCTTCGACAATACAAAGTGGAACTACTTCAATTTGCGAAAGTATTAAAATATCCAATGGGTCATGGTCGTCACAATAACTTTGAGGTATAAATCCATAATTGTGAGGATAATACATCGAAGAGTAAAGTACTCTGTCCAAGCGTAACAGTCCACTTTCTTTGTCAAGCTCGTATTTGGCACGATTGCCTTTTGGAATTTCGATAATACCTTTCACTATATCAGGTGATTCAGTATTTGGCACTACCTGATGCCAAGGATTAAAATTGTTTCTCATAATTTTTTCTATTGTGTTTAATCAATAATTTGTTGTGCGTGCGTTTTAGTGTTTACTTCTTTTGGGTATATTATTTTTTCAATAATACCATTTTCATTGATAATAAAGGTGGTACGGAACATTCCCATATACTGACGGCCATACATTGATTTTTCGCCCCAAGTGCCAAACTGAGCTGAAAGTTTAGTTTCAGTATCGGCAATTAAATCAAAAGGTAGATTTTGTTTTTCGATAAACCGGAGATGCGATTTTTCACTATCGGCACTCACACCAAAAACTATATAACCTTTGCTTAATAATGCTTCATAATTGTCACGTAAGCTACATGCTTGTGCTGTACATCCAGGAGTACTATCCTTGGGATAAAAATACAAAACTATTTTTTTTCCTGTGTAATCCGAAAGTTTAATCTCTTTTCCGTTTTGATTTACGCCCAAACTGTCAGGCGCTTTATCACCAATTTGTAAAGCCATCGTTGTTGTTGTTTAATTATTTTGCAAAGTTATCGAATAAAAATTTATTTCCTGACAACATAAACAAAAATAATATAAGATAGTTTGAATAAAATACGTGTTTTTAATAATAAAATTCAAAAATCAGGGTATTTATATCAAAAATCAAAAGGTCATTACTCCAAAATATGGTCGCAAGTTGTATCTTTGCATTTCAAAAAATATCAAATACCTACATTATGTTCGAATTTCTTACCCAGAGACGTACAATACGTAATTACAGCAAACAAACCATTGATACAAAATTACTTCAACAAATTCTCGAAGCAGGTGCACAATCGTCCAATACCGGTAATATGCAGGCATATAGCGTTGTTGTTACCACCGACGAAGACTTAAAAAAGCAATTGTCGCCAGCACATTTTAATCAACCAATGCTCATGCAGGCTCCTGTGGTGCTCACTTTTTGTGCCGATTTTAATCGGATTACTCAATGGTGTAAACAGCGTAATGCTGAGCCAGGATATGCTAATTTTCAATCGTTTATGGCAGCTGCTGTTGATGCTATTATTTTTGCACAAACAGTAGCCATAGCTGCCGAAACTGCCGGACTGGGTATTTGTTATTTAGGTACAACTACTTACAATGCGCAGGAAATTATTGATACATTGCAATTGCCACAACTAGTAGTGCCTGTTACAACACTTACTTTGGGATACCCTGAAATAACACCAGCCATCACCGATAGACTTCCATTGGCATCGGTTGTTCATTTTGAAACGTATAAGGATTTTACACCAGAAACGATAGATGCTCTTTATTTGGAAAAAGAAGAACTGGATTTTTATAAAAAATTTGTTGCTGATAATAACAAAGAAACGTTGGCACAAGTATTTACAGATGTTCGATATACCAAGAAAAATAATGAGTTTTTCTCTGAAAAATTTTATAAAGCTCTTGAACAGCAGGGCTTTATACAGTAATGTAGTGCTGAGAAAATAAAAACGCAAATCTAATTTAGTTGGATTTGCGTTTTTTTGTTTCTATACAAATTTATTTCAATTTCAATTCTTCTTCGAAATAAGCAATTGTTTTAATTAAGCCTTCTTCTAGTTGAATGGTTGGTTTCCAACCGTTTAACAGTTCTCCAGCAAGACGTATGTCCGGTTGACGTTGTTTTGGGTCGTCGGCAGGAAGTGCCTCATAAATTAATTTCGATTTTGAACCTGTAAGGTCAATTACTTTAGTGGCTAACTCGAGCATTGTAAACTCATTCGGATTTCCAACGTTTACAGGCCCAGTTACAGAGTCATCAGTGCCCATTAGGCGCACCATACCTTCCAATAAATCATCTACATACTGAAAACTACGTGTTTGTTGACCATCGCCGAAAATTGTAATGTCCTGACCTCTTAGTGCTTGCACTATAAAATTCGAAACAACACGTCCATCATCGGGGTTCATGCGTGGGCCGTAGGTGTTGAAAATGCGAATAATTTTAATTTTTACTCCATTTTGGCGATGATAGTCCATAAATAAAGTTTCGGCACATCGTTTACCTTCGTCGTAGCAGGAGCGAATTCCAATGGTGTTTACATTACCCCAATATGCTTCGGGTTGTGGATGAACATGCGGATCGCCATAAACTTCGCTGGTTGATGCTTGCAAAATTTTCGCTTTTACACGTTTGGCCAATCCAAGCATATTGATTGCACCCATTACCGATGTTTTAACCGTTTTGATAGGGTTGTATTGGTAATGTACGGGCGAAGCCGGACATGCCAAATTGTAGATTTCGTCCACTTCGGCCATGTAAGGACTTGTTACATCGTGTCGTACAAATTCGAAGTACGGATTCTTTAAATTATGTTCTATATTTTTACGACGACCTGTGAAAAAATTATCTAAACAAATTACTTCGTGACCCTGAGCTAATAGCTTGTCACCCAAGTGTGAACCCAAAAAGCCCGCACCACCTGTTATTAAAATTCTACTCATAATATTATTTACTATTAATTCATTTACTATTAATTCATTTACTATTTACTATTTTAAAACAAAAACATTACAAACTTTACAAACCTTACAAACTTTACAAACTGACTTAGCCTCTCTTAGCCCGTTCCCAGTTTACGCTTTGTGATTTCTTTATATAGCGTCCAAAGCCCATAAATACAGCATAATTCATTATATAAAAGTAATATGGAACAAAGAAAATCTTCACTTTTAGCTTTTTGTCTTCTAAAATATAACCAATATAGGCCGAAAAATAAAACAAGATTTGCAATCCCAAAACTATCAAAAAGAAAGTACTAAATGGTGCTAAAGCAATATTTGCGAATAATAATAACACCAATGCTACGGGTGTAATTGTCCAGCGCAAAACGCGATGCGAAATATACTGAAACGAAAGCAAGCCATATTTAAAAATATTAAGCAATGGATATAATCGTACTACCGACTGTATACCGCCTGCTGCAATGCGTATTTTGCGTTTTAATTCCTCTTTTACATTGGCCGAAGCAGTTTCGATTGCATAAGCTTCGGGGTCGTAGTCAATTTTGAAACCTTGCATGGCCACACGCAGCGAAATAATAAAATCGTCGAGTAGCGTATCCGGTTCTACTTCGTTGAAAAGTTCGGTACGTATGGCAAACAACTCACCAGCTGCGCCCACTGCGGAGTAAAGTTCTGCATCCCAGCGTTTAAGTGTCGATTCGTATTTCCAATAAAGCCCTTCGCCAGCTGCAGATGCCGCTTCGGAATCGTCGTTGAAAATTCGTTTTTCGCCCGATACACAACCTGTTTTTGGATTGCTAAACATTTCGGCTATCTTCCGAATCGACTCTTTACCAAGCAAAGTATTAGCATCCGAAAATATAACAATCGGTGTTTTTACAAATTTCACAGCTCTATTCATAGCGGCTATTTTACCAGCTCGCTCTGGCTTATGTAGTACCACAACATCGGGATATGCCGCCAAAAGTTCAGGAGTGCGGTCGTTCGAACCATCGGTGCACCACATTTGATGCAGCTTTTGTTGAGGATAGTTTAACGATCGTGTGTTTTCCACTTTTTTTGCCACAAAATCTTCTTCATTGTATGCTGCAATTAGCAACGTTACTTCAGGAAGTTCATCGTCGGTCAAAAATACTTCTTTTTTCTTTTTAAACAATCGCTTTATGCGTAATAGTACAAAAAGAACAATTCCATACCCTAAATAGGTGTAAAAAACGATACCAAGTAGTATCCAAAAGCTGATTTCAAGTGTTTTCATATTATTGATGTATTGATATGATAATGTGATGATGTGAAAATTAAGAAATTAAGAAAATGAGAAAATTAACACGAAACTTTTCAAACTTCAAACTATTCAAACTTGTTTTGTTGTTATTTCATTTGCTTTTTTGCGAGGTGATGCTGCCATTTTAAAGTTTTCGGGTGGATAGCCACACGAAATTACTAACAAAACAACTTCATTTTCGGGTATATTAAGTAGTTTGCGCATAATT
>CAIWIS010000133.1 GCA_903912795.1 uncultured Bacteroidales bacterium | reverse complement strand
CTGTAAGTTGCAAGCAAAGAAAGCTTACTACTTACCACTTACCGCTCACGACTGAATCGAATTTAGGTGGTGATAGCATTGTGGTTCCACCTCTTCCCATTCCGAACAGAGAAGTTAAGCCCAATTACGTCGATGGTACTGCTGAAAAGTGGGAGAGTAGATAGCCGCCGTTTTTTAAAAGCCCTGCATATTAACTTATGTGGGGCTTTTTTTGTCGATATGTCTTATTAAGTTATTTTTTTTAGCAATAAAACATAATAGTTTATTTCATATTGAACAATATAGTATGTATTTGTATTATATAATTGTAACTTAGTATATATACGCATGAAATCTAAAGAAATTCTTATTCAATTAATAAACTATTTGAATGATTATGAGCATGATGCTCAAAAAAAAGGTGGAGCTATAAACCTAACTGATTTTTTGGGTTATTTAAATAGCAAGCATATACCTGAAAATGTAAAGGTAAATGCAATTAAAGGGAATGTCAATAACGATGTTCTTTCGCCAACGCATGGAAATGATACTGATATTTCGATATTAGTGGTTTTTTTGTTCCGTTATGCAAAAGGTTATATGAAGAAAGCGTTAAAGGAAAGTGTTATAAATTCGGCTGATGAATTTTCATTTTTAATTACTTTAATGACGTATGAGAGTTTAACTAAAACTGAACTTATTCAAAAGCAAGTAATGGAAAAAACATCGGGAACTGAGATTATCAATCGCTTACTTAAGTTAGAATTGATGGATCAGTTTAACGATGAAATTGATCGAAGAAGTATGCGTCTTAAAATTACCAGCAAAGGGAAAACTGAAATTGTGAAAATATTACCTCAAATGAAGATGGTATCTGAATTGGTAGCAGGCAATTTAACCGAAACCGAAAAGATTACACTTGCTTTTTTACTTCGTAAATTAGAATGTTTTCATAACGAAATTTTTATAAACAAAAAAGATATACAACTTGCTGATTTATTGAATCATAGTTTAAATTGAATGCTTGTTTTTACCTTCTTTAGTTGTTAATATTACACAAAGTATTAGCTGTGATGTACTAATAGCGAATTCAATTTTTGTATCTTTGTAGCCGAAAGGAATTCGACTCGCTTCCAGAGTTGTTTTTCTTTCTTTTATAAAATGTTGCAAAATCTCTAATTTACATTCTGAGTTTTTTCAACCTTATAAACTTTCAAACTTTTAAATGGGGTGCCTTAATATTTCGGGCTGAGATCATACCCTTTGAACCTGCACGGGTAATTCCGCGAAGGGAATAAGAATTCATCATCCGTATCTCTTATTGGGCTCTCAAACACAATTTATTAATCATTTAATCAATTTGTTATGAGACAGATTTTTATTACAGCTTTGGTGCTGTTTAATTCATTTTTTAATTTTGGTCAAAGCCAAAAGAAGCTTGTTACATCAACACCTGATAGTATTAAGCAAATTACGCTTAACGAAGTAGTTGTAACTTCGCTTAGAGCCAGCGACCGATCGGCAGTGGCTTACAGTAGTGTTCCTAAAGAAACTATCGAACAACGAAATCTAGGTCAGGATATTCCTTATTTGTTAGCACTAACGCCTTCGTTTATTGCTACTTCCGATGGTGGAACAGGTATAGGTTACACAGGTTTTCGTATAAGAGGAACTGATGGAAACCGTATAAATGTAACTATAAATGGAGTACCGTTTAACGACTCTGAATCTCATGCTTCGTATTTTGTAGATATGCCTGATTTTGCTTCGTCACTTTCGTCGGTACAGGTACAACGCGGTGTAGGTACTTCTACCAATGGTGCTGCAGCTTTTGGAGCAAGTATTAATATGCTAACTGAAGGTTCAAGAGCTAAGCCTTATGCAGAAATTGGTTCTACCATTGGTTCTTTTAATACCAATAAAAATACATTGAAAGTAGGAACAGGATTAATGAAAAGCGGCTTTGCTTTTGATGCCCGCTTGTCGAACGTTACAAGTGATGGTTATTTAGACCGTGCTTCAGCAGATTTAAAATCTTATTATTTTACAGGAGGTTATTATGGTGATAAAACAACATTGAAGTTTGTGACTTTTGGAGGACACGAAAAAACTTATCAAGCTTGGTACGGTGTTAAATCTGATTTGCTCAAAACAAACCGAACATACAATGAACTAGGGGAATATACCGATGCAAATGGTAAAACTAAGTTTTATGATAATCAAGTGGATGATTATACGCAAACACATTATCAACTACATTGGATGCAAACACTTAACTCTAAATTACACTTCAACGCATCTGCTCACTACACCAAAGGTTATGGTTTTTATGAAGAATATAAGCAAGATAGAAAGTACAAAGAGTATGGCTTAACACCTGATACATTAGGCGGAGTAGCTCTTAAAAAAACAGATTTGGTTCGACGTAAATGGTTGGATAACGATTTTTATGGTGTTACTTATGCGTTGAGTTATGAATCGAAAATTATCAATGCTACTTTTGGAGGTGCAGTTAACCGATACGATGGTGACCATTTTGGAAACGTTATTTGGGTTCGTAATGCCCAAAATTTACAACCAAACCACGAATATTATCGTAGTAATTCGATAAAAGATGAATTTAATATTTATGCAAAAGGTACTGCTATTCATTGGGAAAAGTTGTTTTCAACTATTGATTTGCAATACCGCCACATAAATTATAGTTTAAATGGAGTTAGTGATAAATTCAATTCGAATACGAACCTTATGGATGACATTACGAATGTGTATAAATTTGATTTTTTCAATCCGAAAGTGGGTTTAACTTACCAATTTAATAAAGAGAATAATGCTTACGCTTCTTTTTCAATTGCCAACAGAGAGCCGAATAGAAGTAATTATACCGATAATTCAACTTCTGCACAGCCTAAACCGGAGCGCTTGTACGATACGGAGATTGGTTATCGCTTTCAATCGCCGCAATTTAGTGCCAGTGCCAATTTTTATTATATGAATTACAAAGATCAATTGATTCTGACAGGAAAACTCAGTGATATTGGAGAGGCTTTAACTTCGAATATACCTGAAAGTTATCGTGCTGGAATTGAATTAGTAGCAGGAGTGAAAATGACTACCTGGCTCAAATGGGATGGAAATGTGACACTTAGCCAAAATAAAATACTAAATTTTATTGAAGAGGGTGTTGATATGTATGATGCTGACTGGAATTGGTTGGATTCAAAAGATAATGTATTGGGAACTACTGATATTGCTTATTCGCCCAATGTAATAGCAAATAGTTTATTTACTGTAAATTACGAAAGATTTACTATTGGTTTACACTCAAATTATGTGGGTAAACAATATATTGATAATACTTCGGATAATGGTAGGTCGATTGATGCTTATTTTGTGAATAATTTGAATGTAGGTTACGATTTGGCTTTGAAAAAAATGAAAGCAATCAGTTTTAACTTGTTGGTTAATAATTTATTTAATACGCAATATGTTACAAATGGTTGGACTTGGTATTCGGCTTATGTTGGTGGAGAACGAGTTAACGATTTACGTTTCTTCCCTCAAGCTAGTACTAATTTCTTAGCTTCGATATCTTTGAAGTTTTAGACTCTCAATTTGTATAAAAAAATCCGCTAATCTGTACTTCAGAGTTTAGCGGATTTTTCTGTATCTGTCTGATTGTAATCAGGCTTTTCTCAATCCTTTTATTTCGGCTTTGGTGGCTTTTTTAATGCTTATAGCACAGCCTCCACCTGGTGCAAGCTGTTGTGTGAGAATCGATTTGTTGCTTACTAAAAATTGTTTGATTACATATTTCATAGGATTCGATTCCCAGTTTGCATCTGTTGCATCAGCATAAATTGTGGCAACATACCAACATTTCTCATCCAAAAACTGCATAGGAATTATTGCTTTTCGTGCATTCTCGTCGGTAATAGCTCCAACAAACCAATTATCACTGTTTTTTGCCTTACGTGCAATGGTCAAGTAATCGCCAGGTTCAGCTTCAATGTATTTTGTGTCGTCCCAGTCAACCGCCACATCTTTAATAAACTGAAAAGCATCTAAGTGTTTCTCGTAATTTTCAGGCAAGTCGGCTGCCATTTGAAGCGGACTGTACATGGTAACATAAAGGGCAAGTTGTTTTGCTAAAGTGGTATGTACTTGATTTTTATTTCCCTTTTGGTAATAATCCATTTTTATTTCAAAAATTCCAGGAGTATAGTCCATTGGTCCTCCCATAAGGCGTGTAAAAGGTAAAATTGTTTCGTGTTCTGGTTTATTTCCTGCACTCCAAGCATTAAATTCGTTGCCACGAGCAGCTTCGCAAGCCATCCAATTTGGATATGTTCGGTGCTGACCAGTAGGGCGTACAGGCTCGTGTGCATCAAGCATAATTTTATTTTGTGCCATTTTTTCGGCTACACGATTGTAATGATTTACCATCCATTGCCCGTCGTGATGTTCGCCACGTGGTATTATCCAGCCTACATATCCAGTTTTAAGGGCATCGTAACCGTGCTTTTTCATTAGTTCAATAGCCTTGTCAATGTGTCGTTCGTAATTGGTAACCGAAGCCGAAGTTTCGTGATGCATAATTAGTTTAACTCCTTTGCTTTGCGCATATAAATTCAAATTTTGAATGTCAAAGTCAGGATAAGGTGTTGTAAAATCAAACACATCTTCTTTCCAATTTCCAATCCAATCCTCCCAACCAACATTCCAACCTTCGACTAAAATACCCGAAAAACCATGCTTGGCGGCAAAATCGATATAATATTTTACATTTTCGTTGGTTGCTCCATGTCTGCCTGATGGTTTTAATAAATCCCAATTGGTGGTGGCTAATTTTATGTTTGGATCCTCACCATAACTCCATGTCCACTTGTCAGGTACATGCATTCCCCACCATATACCTATGTATTTTTGTGGTTTAATAAAGTCTGTGTTTGCAATTTTGCATGGCTCATTTAAGTTTAAAATGGTTTTCGAGGCCAGTATGTCGGTTGCTTTATCACTCACAATTATGGTGCGCCAAGGTGTGTTGTGAGGAGTTTGCATATAAGCCTTGGTGCCAAATGCATCGGGTACAAGGCTCGAAGTTAAAACATAGTTTTTACAGTCGACAAGTAGTTGCATGGCAGAGTAGTTGATAAGAGCTGCTTCGAAAATGCTAATATAAAGTCCTTTGTCAGTTTTGAGTAGTAATGGAGATTGTACTGCATTTTTTGAAAAAAAACCATGTGTGCCAATGCCAGATCCATCAACTTTTGATGCATCAATTTCGGATAGTAATGTAGTAGAGTAACAATATTCATTTGTGTCATAATCTCCTGGAATCCAAAATGTTTTATGATTTCCAGTTAATGCAAATTGTGTATGCTCATCGGCAACTTCAAAATAATTTAAATTAGCTTGTTTTTCAAATTCATATCTAAATCCCAGACCATCGTTAAATAGTCGGAAACGAATTTTCATAATTCGCTCGGTCTTCTTTTGTTTTAAAACTACCAATAACTCATTGTGTTCATTACTTATTTCTTTTACTTCGCCCCATACAGGTTTCCAAGTTTCGTCGAATTTAGAAAATACACTGTCGGTTATTTCAAAATTTTCAAGTAATGAAGAGTTTTTCTTCAATTCTAATCCAAGTTTGGAAGTGCGAATTACTTCGTTTCCTTTGTAATTGAGCTTGTAGGTTGGTTGCCCTGAATCGTTTAGCTCAAAGTTTAAGATGAGATTTTTGTTTGGCGACCTAAGTGTTTGAGAATTAATGCAAAGTAGAAAGTTTGCAATTATTGCTGTTAGAATGATTTTTTTCATTGTCATTAATTTTTTATAATGGATTTATATTGCAAATTTATCAGAAAATTAACTGCTACTCTAGTTTATCAGGTGATTTTTATAAACAATTTCATGCAAACGATTGATATATACAAAAAAAAACCGTTTCACAGAGCTGAAGCGGTTTTTCTAAGATCTATTTGCGATCGTAAATTTATTTCCAATATTGAAGTAATAATCCATAAATTGCAAACATAATTAATTGATAGCCTGATTGAATGAAAAATCTTGAAATCTTAAATTCTTTTTTCTCACTAGTCCACATAGAAGCACCAGCAAGTGTAGGAATAACAAAAGCAGCCCAAATCCATAAAGCACGCTCTAATCCACCAACAATTTGAGTGTCGGCTATTAAATGTGCTAAAACTAAAACCTGAAAAAGTGTCATTGCGAATTGAATGCCATAAAGTGGACCAGCTGACTTTTGCATTTTCTTTATGTTTTCTTCGTCCATCAAGTTCATGCCGTTTAAAATACCCCATTTTTTACCAAATAATGGTCCGTACCAGATGCTGCCTACTACCATCGAAAGCACAGCTCCTACAGCAATAGCTAAATAATTTACTTCAATTGTTTCCATTGTATTTTGTTTTAAAAATTTAAAATGAAACAAATCCAATTGTTTTAATGTTCAAATCAAGACAAAAAAAAAGGAGAAACCAAGTTCTCCTTTTTTAGATTTAAATATAATTGATATCAACCACATTTTGAATAACCACAATTTTTGCAAGTAAGGCAGCCTTCTTGGTAAATAAGAGCCTTGTGTCCGCAGTTTGGACATTCTTGACCTGCAATTTGTGTTCCATCTGGAATGTATTTTTTCAATGCGCGTTCCACACCCACTTTCCAAGTGTTAATCGATTCACTGTCGAGTTGTAGACCCGAAACGATTTTAATTACCTGATCAATAGGCATTCCGTAACGCAATACACCCGAAATGAGTTTAGCATAGTTCCAGAATTCTTTGTCAAATTTATGCGATAAGCCTTCAACAGTAGTTTTATAACCGCGTTTGTTTTGGAACTGGAAGTCGTAACGTTTAAGTCCGTTTTCGTCAACAGTTTTAATAATTTTACCTTCAGTTACTGTTTTTGGAAGTAGGATACCTTCTTCGTCATCAGCAAGTCCGGTGAAAATTTCGTACGGTTTACCATTCTTTAAGCCTACAAATGCAATCCATTTATCTTTAGCGTTTTGGAATCGAACTACGTCGCAATCCAATTCTTTAGGACGAATAAAGTGTTCTTCGTCATAAGGGAAGCATACTGTTTTACCATCCTTGGCTTCTTCCTTTTTGTCGGTTGTAGCAATTAAGACACCCGAACGTGAGCCATCGCGATATACGGTAACGCCTTTACAACCTACACGCCATGCTTCTTCGTACAATTTTCCAACTAATTCTTCGTCTACATTGTTCGGTAGATTTATGGTTACACTAATTGAGTGGTCCACCCATTTTTGAATACGACCTTGCATTTGTACTTTTTTTAACCAGTCTACATCATTAGCTGTGGCTTTGTAGTATGGCGATTCTTGTACAAGTTTTTCAACTTCATCTTGTGTGTAATGTTTTGCAGTTGGATGTCCGTTTGCCTCCATCCAAGTTACAAACTTGTGGTGGAATACAACGTATTCTTCCCAGTTATCACCATTTTCGTCAATAAAATCAACGCGTACGTTTTTGTCATTAGGATTCACCTTGCGACGACGAGTATACACCGGCATAAACACAGGCTCAACACCCGAAGTAGTTTGCGTCATGATACTAGTTGTGCCAGTAGGAGCAATGGTTAAGCACGCTATGTTTCTACGACCATATTTTACCATATCTTTGTATAGTGCAGGGTCAGCGTCGGCTAAGCGTTTGATAAACGGATTATTTTCTTCGCGTTTGGCATCGTACACATCAAATGCACCACGTTCTTTGGCCATAGTTACCGACGAACGGTAGGCTGCAAGAGCCACAGCTTTGTGAACTTGTTCCGAAAAATCGGTAGCAGCATCGGTGCCATAGCGGAATCCCAAAGCAGCTAACATATCGCCTTCGCCAGTTGTGCCTACACCCGTACGGCGTCCTTGAGTTGTTTTGGTTTTAATTTTTTCCCAAAGTTGGTATTCAGTCAATTTAATGTCATCGTCCTCAGGATCCGAATCAATTTTTTTGATTATGGCATCGATTTTTTCCATTTCCAAATCAATGATATCATCCATAATGCGTTGAGCTAATGCAACATGTGTAGCAAATAGTTCAAAATCGAATGCTGCATCTTTGGTAAAAGGATTATTTACATACGAATATAAGTTGATAGCTAACAAACGACAACTATCGTAAGGGCATAGTGGAATTTCGCCACAAGGATTTGTCGATACAGTTTTATAACCAAGGTCTGCATAGCAATCTGGAACCGATTCGCGAATGATTGTATCCCAAAATAAAATACCAGGCTCTGCCGATTTCCATGCGTTATGTACTATTTTTTTCCAAATTACACTGGCATCTACTTCTTTTGTAAACCAAGGAGTATCCGATCCAATAGGATATTGTTGTGTGTATGGTTTGTTAGTCATGACAGCTTTCATAAAGTTGTCGTCAATTTTAACCGATACATTAGCACCTGTTACTTTGCCCGATTCCATTTTAGCATCAATAAACGATTCGGAATCGGGGTGTTTGATGCTCACACTTAACATCAATGCACCACGTCGACCATCCTGTGCCACTTCGCGTGTTGAGTTTGAATAGCGCTCCATAAACGGTACAATACCAGTAGATGTTAGTGCTGAGTTTTTAACTGGCGAACCTTGTGGGCGAATGTGCGACAAGTCATGACCAACGCCACCGCGGCGTTTCATTAATTGAACTTGCTCTTCGTCAATTTTAATAATGGCTCCATATGAATCGGAGTCGCCATCAAAACCAATTACAAAACAGTTTGATAATGAAGCTACTTGATGTTCATTACCAATACCAGTCATGGGGCTACCCTGTGGAACTATGTATTTGAAGTTGCGAAATAACTCAAATAATTCATCTTCGGTGAGTGGATTGGGGTAGTTTTTTTCAATTCGGCTAATTTCACGGGCTAAACGGCGATGCATATCGTCAGGAGTTAGCTCATAAACATTGTTGTACGAGTCTTTTAACGCGTATTTGTTTGACCATACACGGGCGGCAAGGTCGTCGCCTTTAAAGAATTCAAACGATGCTTCTTTGATTTCTTCGGGAGAATAAGTGCGTGTGTTCACGGTTTAATTTTTCTTAAAAAGATTAATATGAGTGAGTTGTAGTTTGTAGAAGTGTGATCTAAAACGGCTACAATTTTAAGGAAAAAATATGGAATACACAACAACAAAGTCAATTAATATTTCAACAAAAATAAAAAAGTTTTCCAAAAATAAATTTAAATAACAGATTATCAGCATGATAAAAATTTAAAAATGACAAAATATTTTCGAAAAAATATTTTGCGTATCATTTTCTGTATAAATAAAAGTATTTTCTATTTTTGTTGAAATTGAGGAGGAAGTGTTAAAAGTAA
Source organism: uncultured Bacteroidales bacterium (assembly GCA_903912795.1). GTDB lineage: Bacteria > Bacteroidota > Bacteroidia > Bacteroidales > Paludibacteraceae > Paludibacter. The sequence goes on along the minus strand of CAIWIS010000133.1, from coordinate 8,051 downwards.
TGACTAAATGAAAGTGTTATGTGAGAAAACATCCATTTGTGACAGTAAAAATGCGAGTGTCGTTGTGCAATTTTGACAAAATGCTATCTAAGTGTTCGCGATTGGTGTCAGTAATAAAAATTTGTCCAAAACTATTGCTCGACACAAGTTGTACAATTCGTTCAACGCGTTTCGAATCGAGTTTATCAAAAATATCGTCGAGCAAAAGTATAGGTGCAAAATTATGTGCACGTTGCAGGAAAAAATGTTGTGCAAGTTTCAACGAGACTAGGTAAGTTTTGTTTTGTCCTTGTGACCCTACGCGCTTTATAGGAAAGCCATCGAGTTGCATTTCGAGTTCATCTTTGTGTATGCCTTGTGTAGAATAGCCCAATATTAAATCGCGTTCACGAGTTTGAACCATGCGTTGTTGCATATCGGTTTGCTCGTGTTGCGACTGATAAAGCAAATCAATAATTTCGTGACCTCCCGAAATTTGGTGATAGATATCGCGAAATATTGGCACAAATTCACTTAAAAATATTTTTCGTTGTTCATAAATATAAGTACCAAATAAAATCATTTGCTCTTCCCAAATCTCAAAAAGCGACACATCAATCTTTTGTTCGGATTTAAGCAATGCATTACGTTGTTTTAATGCATTATTATATTGTATGAGTTGGTGTAAATAGGTGTGGTTGCATTGCGATAGTACACCGTCGATAAATTTGCGTCGTTCGTCGCTCCCTTCGGATATCAAAATTAAATCGTCGGGCGATACAAAAACCAATGGTAGAAGTCCAATATGATCCGAAAGGCGTTCGTATTCGTTTTTATTGCGTTTAAACTGTTTTTTTTGCTTACGCTTCATGCCACAATAAATCTCCTCCGATTTGTTGTTTACCACATATTTGCCATTAAGCATAAAAAAGTCGGCATCATGCTGAATATTCTGCGAATCGATTGGATTTGAGAAACTTTTGCAAAACGAAAGATAGTATAGCGCATCTAAAATATTGGTTTTACCCATACCATTATCACCAATAAAACAATTTATTTTTGGCGAAAAAGTAAGCTCAGCTTCGGCTATATTTTTGTAATTCAGTATACTGAGGGAGTCAATGCGCATAATGCTGTGGGTAGTAAATTTTTACACAAAGATAGGCAATCTATTATCTTTTCCAAAATGCCGGAGTAAATAATAAAAATACTGTGTAAAGTTCCAAACGACCTGCAAGCATCATAAGTGATAGAAACCATTTACTAAATTCGGGAATTGCCGAGAAGTTGCCCGCCGGACCTACCAACCCAAATCCGGGACCTACACCTCCGAGGCAGGTAACCATACCGCCTACCGACTCCATAAATCCCATGCCTGAAATGGCCAGTACCAAAATGCCAAAACCCGCAACTACTAAATAGAGTAGCGTAAATGCCAACACACGTGTCAGAATGTCTTCGCGCACGGTATGTCCGTTGTATCGAATTGGGATAATGGCATTTGGATGGATCAGTCGTTTAAATTCGTAGTAACATGCTTTTCCTGATATTACAACTCGTATCATTTTTATACCGCCACTAGTTGAGCCTGCCGATGCACCTGTAAGCATTACAATGATTAAAATGACCCAAGTTAATGGCTGCCAATACATGTAATCGGCTGTGACAAATCCGGTTGTGGTCATGAGCGACGAAACAGTAAACATGGAATCACGCCACGCGTTTTCGATACCCCAAAAGCTAAATGGCTTGCTGAAATCAATTAACGAAAGGGCAACAATGGTTATAAAGAAAAACAAAACTATAATATAATATCGCAATTCTTCATTTTCCCTGATTTTTTCAAATTTATTTTTAAATCCAAAATAGTATAAACTGAAATTTATACCCGATAGAATCATAAATATGGAAATAATGTATTGAATATAAGCAGAGTCCCAATAGCCAACACTTGCTTGCTTCGTCGAAAATCCACCAGTAGCAACAGTAGCAAACGAATGATTCACAGCATCAAACAAACTCATGCCACCAAAAAGTAGTAGTATTGTTTCAGATACTGTAAGAATGATGTAAATCAAAAATAAGCGTTTTGCTGTTTCATTAATTTTGGGGTGAATTTTATCTTTGGTTGGGCCCGTTGTTTCGGAACCAAAAAGTTGCGTTCCACTCGTACTGAAAACAGGCAGGATTGCCAATGAAATAACGATAATTCCCAATCCACCAATCCAATGTGTTAGGCTACGCCAAAATAACATGCCGTGCGAGAGTTCTTCGATATTATTCAGGATTGAAGCTCCGGTAGTAGTAAAGCCCGAAATAGTTTCGAAAAATGCATCGGCATACAAAGGGATGCTTCCACTCATATAAAATGGTAAAAGTCCTATGACTGTAAATAGTAGCCAAGTAAATGTGACAATTACCGAACCTTCGCGCTTACCAATGTTCGTGGGTGGATTTTTACCAATTAATAAAGCAATGCCCGAAAATGCAAGGCTAATGAGTGATGCAATCAGAAAATAATGAGCATCGTTTTCGCCATAAATAAGTGGGATCAGACAGGTAGCTAGCAGCAAAGCACTTTCGACAAGCGCCAAACTGCCCATAACTCGTAATACGAGTTTGTAATTAAATTCTTTTGTCATTGGAATATCGTTTAAATCACATTTAGATACTTAAATTTTGAGAAATGGAAATATCAGAAAGTATTAGTATGATTTTAAGGATTTAAAGCCCCAAAGATATTTTTCTGAAAGGCGGTGCAAAAGTAATTTATTTTTGTGATATAACGAATTAATTAAACAAAAAGAATGAAGTCAATACTATATTAGAAATGCGGAATTTACAATGTATACAGCTATTCTACATTTGATGCAGGAGTTTTGCTGAACAAATCAGTGTTTTCACTGAAAATGTTTTTTTTCAAGTTATCTGACTTATATATTTGTATCGTTTTTAAAAACAAAACTAGTAATGTAATTTCCAAAATCAAACAACAATTAAAAAAATGAAAACAACAAAATTATTTATCTTAGCTTCGGTAATCGGAATGATAAGCTGGAGTTGTACCTCCGAACTATCGGATGGTTCGTTAAAGTCAAGTTTGCAAAATAGTGCCGACAATTTAAGTGTGGCTCTTAAAACAATCACCAATTCGCAAGGTTATCAGGTATTGGCTACTCCAAGTTATGATAACTCAAGTATGAGTAAAGTGTTTTCGCCAGTAATCGATTCAACATTTAACACAATAATGTTGGCCGATATAGTGGGAGAGTACGAGTTTAACAAAGCTAATACGTATAAAAAATGGAAACAGCCTATTACAAATTTCTTTAGTAAAGCGGCCGACAATGCTACTTTGATGATTGTACGCTTACCCGAAGAAAAAGTAAAACGCCCCAATGCATTGTTTATGTACAATCCAGCCGACACTTTATTGACCAATAATTATGTATTCTCGCTCAATAAATACGATTATAAATTTAACCGTGTTTTAGGTTGGGATTATGCCATGGCATCCACCATCAACGTAAAGAGTGTTGATGCAGGAGCGTTGAGTATTCAATCGTCGAGCAGCAAAGAATTGGGTTATAAGTTTGCTTCCGAATTTGTATTTGCCAACGGATATACCGTTAATAGTAGTTTCTCAACTGGCGATACTGCTGTTTCGGTTTATGCAGTTAAACAAGGCTCAACAGCATTGTACGAAGAAAAGTATACGGCTATTAAAACTGCTGCCGATAAACGTCACCGCGAACGCGAGTATGCTTTAACTATTGGCAATGTGCAAATTGTACGCAAAGCTGGCCCAAGCAGTTTGGATAGCGCTAAAGTGTATGTAGCAGGTGTATTGCAAACAACTGCCAAAGTAGAAGTGGTTGATATTGCTACAGTGGACGGCACTGATGTAAGTGTAACTGCTCACAAACGTGAATTGAAAATCACATTCGACGATGGTACAAGTAAAACCATAAGTGAACTTTTAGGTACATCGGTAGAAACTATTCGTAACTTATTTATATCTTTGCGCCAGTCTTATTTTGCAACAAGCATTGTTGATCGCATTGCTTGGGATATTTATATCAAGAAAAAATAATTCCTTAATAAGTATCAATATCAGGGGAGAAGACGTATGTACTTCTCCCTTTTTTAAAACATAAAATGAAAACAACGGAGGCAAAAATAAAGAATATACAACGCATTGAAATTGTTGTTTTTACTTTTGTATGGATGGCTGTTTACGCTATTCCTTACCTCATTCAGCAATCCGAGAATAAACTATTTTGGGATAGAATTTTATTCGAATGGACAGGGATAACAGCTTTCCTGGTTGTTTTTTTAGTAAATATATTAGTTCTGGTTCCACGTTTTTTGTTTCCCAAAAAATATTTTTTGTATGTCGTTTTAGCCGTAACTGTTACTATTGTAATAAGTTCGGCATCCGTATCGTTTAAATTTTATTTGAATGAACTAAAACCTGTAGAGATGCCACGCATGGAAATAGGTCCAGGCATGCCGCCCATGGAGTTGGGCGATAAAATGCCAATGCCACAGGGCTATCGTGCACCCGATGGACCCAAAAAACCTTCGTTGTTGATGCAGCATGTTAATAGCCTCATTATTTCATTCTTAGTGCTAGTGGCAAGTATTGCTTTTAAAATGATTTCGAAATGGCTGAGCGAAGAGAGTTTACGCAAGGATGTAGAAAAAGAACAACTCAAAACCGAATTGGCTTTATTAAGGCATCAGGTGAGTCCGCATTTTTTTATGAATACCCTCAATAATATTCATGCGTTGATTGATATAAATACCGAAACTGCTAAAGATGCTGTATTACGCTTGTCCACATTAATGCGGTATTTGCTTTACGAGACTACGTTGGGGCACAGCAGTTTGAAAAAGGAACTCGAATTTATCGAAAGTTATATTTCGCTTATGAAACTTCGGTTTACCAATAAAGTAACCGTGACTTGCGTAATTCCAACTCTTGTTCCTGATATTCAAATCCCAGCTATGCTTTTTGTGTCGTTTATCGAAAATGCATTTAAGCACGGTGTCAGTTATCGGCAGCAATCTTATATTGATTTTACAATTATTATTGCTAATGAGCAAATTACATGCTTTATTCGAAATAGTAAGCATAACGATTTACAAAAAACAGAGAAAAAATATTCGGGCATTGGCATGCAAAATGTCAAAAAAAGTTTGGATTTACTTTTTGCCGATAAATACCAATTGGATGTGATTGAAACTACAACCGATTTTGAAGTTAAACTAATTATTCCGTACAACAAATGATAAAATGCATAGCTATTGATGATGAACCACTTGCGCTTCAGCAAATAAGTTCATATATCCAACGTACTCCGTTTTTGGAACAAGTAGCACTATGTCAAAGTGCATTCGAAGCACTTGATATTTTGGCCAACACACAAGTTGATCTGCTTTTTGTGGATATAAATATGCCCGATTTAAATGGTTTGGATTTTGTGAAATCGCTTACTCAAAAGCCATTCATCATATTTACAACTGCTTACAGCGAATATGCACTCGAAGGATTTAAGGTAGATGCCACCGATTATATTTTAAAACCTATTGGTTATGAGGATTTTCTCAGAGCTGTAAATAAAGTAAAAGCACGCATACAATCCGTATCCGAAAATGATGATAAATTGAGTACGAGCAACGACAGTTTATTCGTAAAGTCCGATTATAAACTCATTCGCATTAATCTAGTTGATATAAAATACATCGAAAGCGCCAACGAATACGTACAAATTCATATCGAAAGTGAAAAACCAATCACTACGCTTATCCGATTGAAAAACATGGAAGAGCAACTTCCCAAAAGCCGTTTTATGCGTGTACACCGCTCGTTTATAGTTAATTTAGATAAAGTTAAAGTCATTGATCGTAATCGCATAGTGTTCGATAAAGTGTATATTCCGGTAGGTGACCAGTACAAAGATGCTTTTCAGGCCTTTATTGATAAAACGTTTTTGGTATAACTTACCTTCCAGTTTCAGAATATTTTAAATTTACTCTAATGAAAAGAATTACATTATTGCTAATTGTCTTTTTTTCAATACAATACTTGTTTTGTCAAACTTCAAGAACAGTAAATCAGACAATTGCTGGAACATTAAGTACTACTTTGTCAGCGACTGCCAATACAATAACAAACCTCACTGTTACAGGTAATATTGACGCACGCGATTTTGTTTTTATGCGTGATAAAATGCCTTTGCTGAGTGTTCTCGACTTATCGTCGTCAACAATTAAAGCTTATACCGGTATTGATGGTTCGTATGCACTAACCACCATTGCCTATCCAGCCAACGAATTACCTTTATGTGCTTTTTATAACGCATCCACTTTAACAAGTAAATATACATTAACCACTATAAAGCTACCATCTACTTTAAAATCAATAGGAGGTTCTGCATTTTATTATTGTTATGGACTTACTGGTTCGTTTAGCATTCCAGCAAATTGTATATCTATAGGTTCGTATGCACTTTATGGCTGTACTCAACTGTCAGCTTATGTAGTTGAAACAGCAAATACGCGATACTCATCGAACAATGGAGTATTGTTGAATAAAAGACAAGATTCACTTTTTATTTGTCCAAGTGCAAAAACCGGGACATACACTATTCCATCAACTGTAGTTTCAATAGGTGCTTCGGCATTTGATTATTGTTCGGGTTTAACTGGCTCATTAGTAATACCAACTTCGGTAAAAACTATTGGTTATTACGCTTTTTATTATTGTAGTGGATTTACTGGAAGTTTAACAATTCCAAGTTCAGTTACTGAACTTGCAGCTGGTGCTTTTTATGGTTGTAACGGTCTCTCAGGTATTGTCACAATTCCCAAAACGCTAACGTCAATAGGAGCATATGCTTTTTTTGAATGTAATAAACTTGCTTCGTTTCAGGTAGATGCCCTGAATCCAAAGTATTCTTCGGCTAACGATGTTTTATTCAATAAGATACAAGATACACTTTACATTTGCCCTGCTGCTAAAACAGGTACCTATTCCATTCCAGAGACTGTTAAAGGCATTGGAAGCTATGCGTTTTATAATTGTAGTGGTTTAACAGGTTCACTTAGTATTCCTAAATCAGTAGGTTTAATTGGCTCTTATGCTTTTTATGGTTGTAATCAGCTTACGGCCTACAATGTTCATGTGTTAAATACAAAATATGCTTCGAATAATGGCGTTCTTTTTAATAAAAGTCAGGATAGTTTGTTTGTATGTCCTGGTGGTAAAACCGGAAATTATACTGTGCCAGCTACTGTAAAAGATATTGGTACCTATTCATTTTATTATTGCAGTGGATTAACTGGCAGCCTTGGAATACCAGTATCGGTTAAAAGCATTGGGAATTATGCATTTTATGGTTGTACTCAATTATCCGATTTTGAGATTGATGCAGCAAATACTATGTTCTCGTCCATCAATGGAATTTTACTAAATAAAAACCAAGATTCATTGTTTATATGCCCTTTAGGTAAAACAGGTAGTTGCATTATACCTCCTACGGTTACAACTATCGATCTTTCGGCATTTGATGGTTGCTCAGGATTAACACAAGTCACCTTACCAAATTCACTTACCACAATTGGAAACTATGCTTTTGAGTATTGTACGGGTTTAACTGAAATAAATCTCCCCCCAAATATTGTATCCATTGGAAGTGGAGCATTTTATAGTTGTACTAAATTGTCGAAATTTAGCATTCAAAATGCGATTCCTCCAACTATTGATTATTATACATTTTATTTAGTTGATAAATCTACATGTCAGCTTGTTGTACCAGTAGGTTCAGTTATTGCATATCAAATTTCCGATTATTGGAAAGAGTTTACATCTATTGTTGAGGGCGATTTTGCAGCTTTACACCCCAAAATGGAGCAGCTGATTCGTGTAACGTACTCAAATAGTCGTTTAAATATAAATGGAGCTAATATTGGCGATCCAATTGAAATCATTACTTTTGATGGAAGACGACTATTCCAATCAACATTAATTCAAAGTTCTATTCCAATAAACTTACCTAAGGGAACAT
>CAIWIS010000132.1 GCA_903912795.1 uncultured Bacteroidales bacterium | reverse complement strand
ATTGTCCAACCATCTGGATTTCCACCTGTCCAAGATTCAAAACTTGGATTAACTAATAAATTTGTTTGTGCATTAGCAAAAGCAACACATGCTACAAAGGCTAATAAAAAAGTAATTTTCTTCATTTTCTAATTTTTTTGATATGAATAATATGAATATATTTTTGGCAAAGATAATGTATATTTATTACAAAAACAATACGATTTGAGCGATTTAATGCTTCGAAAAATGAAATTGATAAATAAAAGGTATTTTAAGGCTAATTGAATCAATATTTTGTAGATAAAATATTAACTTTGCAGCACAAAATTTAAATTAAACAAATGAGCAAACAACTCTCAATAGCTTTGGTGGCACACGATAACCGCAAAGCCGATATGGTAGAATGGGCAATGCACAATGCCGAATTACTATCAAAACACAAATTAATTTGCACGGGCACTACTGGGGGGCTGATATTGAACGCCTTAAAAGAAAAAGGAATAGATGCCAATATAACTTGCATGAACTCAGGTCCAATGGGTGGCGATGCCGAAATTGCAGCTCTTGTAGTACGAAAACAAATAAACCTGGCCATTTTCCTGATCGACGACCTCAACGCACAACCTCACGAAGCGGATATTCAGATGTTATTGCGTCAGTGTCGTGTACACAATGTACCTATTGCGTGCAATCGCTATAGCGCCGACCTTATGATAACCAGTACATTATGGGATAACGATGATTATGTGCCTGCAATTCCTCGTTATATTAAGTTTCAACGCTAAAACTAATTTAAACCACAATTTATTGAACCTCCGCTCGGCTCCTTACTTTACATAAAAGCGTGTAGTGCCGCTCCAAGTGGCACCGGCTTTTAATGTTTGAAAGCCAGTGACTTCGGCTGGCAATGCTAAGTTTGGCGCATTTATAGCCCAAGTTTGTGGCTCGGGGCAAACCCAATCAACCTCTCCCCCATTGTTCCAAAGCGTCCAGTGTTTAAATTGCTTATCAACTTCGTAATACACACTGATATTTTTGGCCTCGTTGGTCAAAATAGCTCCATGATACGTTCTGTCGTTTACAATTAATGCTTTATCGGTGAGTGCTATTTCAATTGGTTTGCCTGTAACGGTCATTCCTTCATTACGTAATTGTTGTTCTTCTTCGGTTAATTCGAGCAAGTTGCCAGTGGGTAAACTACGGTCGGTTAACTCCCATCTATTGCCAACCGACAATCGCAATTTATAATCCGATTTAGACGAATTTTCCATAAATGGCAGTCGAATTGGTGTGTGATAACCTACACCAAGTGGCATGGTTTCCGTTCCCATATTTGTAAAGCTCACTATGTGAGTCAGTTCGTTATCGGTAAGGATAAACCGAATTTTACAGCAAAACTCATGCGGAAAATCGGTGTAAATTGCATTATTTATACAGTTGGAGCAATAAGTAGCTTCTACTTCAACTGCATCGGGCGAAATCCGTGTACGAGTGATATTAAACACCTCTGACTTGATAATTCCGTGATGGTAATTATTTTGTGCCGGAATAGTTATTGGATATTGATAAATATTTCTACCAAAGCTGTATTTTCCGTCTTCAATACGGTTGGGTGGAAAAAGCAAAGGCACACCAAAAATTTGCGGACGTGCCCGAAAAGTCTCCATTTCGAGTTCGGTAGGCGTACGTAGAATATCAATCTTGAGCGCTTTGTTATAAAGGCGAATCAAATTAGCTCCTACCGACGGAATTACAACAGCTTCATATACATCAGTTTCCATCAAAACTGCTTCGACACCATGCCACGAAATTTTTTCGATTTTCATTATTACAATAATTTATTAATGTTTAAAGTACAAATATAAGCATTTATTTCAATAAAGGTCATGTATAATTTTATACTGGCATTTCGGTTATACTTCCATATCTGTGATACTCAAACGTTACACTCTGTTCCTTAACATAATGCAAAAGTTCAAGTCTACCTTCGATAAGTGGTTTTTGCATAGCGATATAGAGCCCTTGTTTAGCAGCATTTTTATAAACATCGATGGATAAGTCCGACGAGCAGGTACGAATTCGTTCATATTTAGCCATCGAAGCAATAAATACCTCTTCGTTCTGAATCAAAACATTACTTGATTTAGCAAGTGTTTTAACTATACTCAATTTTGTATCAGCTGCACACAAACTTACAAACAATGGCGTTTTAGAAATTTTTGCAGCCGCCATTACCATCAATACATCAGTCAAATCATCGTTGGGATATACTCTGAAAAGCATATTTCGCAAAGGTAAATAACGGAAAATATTTTGCTCTCCCATTAAATTATGAATATCACGCTCAACCGAAAATTCCTCCTTGTGATTTTTCAAATAACTCAAAACCGACATTTCGAACTTCATTTTGTCATCATTTCGAAGTATAGCAGCAGCCGTTTTAAACTCACCTATATCTGTATTATTTGTCAGTTTCGTTCCATTCGTCAAATTCGCAATTTTAATAAAACAACTCACATAATTTGGACCGCCAGCCTTTACACCACCACCAAATGCAGAACGTTTCATACCTCCAAATGGTTGTCGACTTACGATAGCACCTGTCATCCCTCTATTAATATATAAGTTACCTGCTTCAATTTTACTTTTCCAAAGCGCTCTTTCACGCTCATCGAGGGTTTGCAAGCCAGCTGTTAGTCCGTATTCGGAACTGTTGGCTAATTCAATAGCATGATCAAAATTATCAGCACAAACCACCGAGAGCAAAGGCGCAAATAATTCGTTTACAAATGAATAACTACCAGCTTTTACACCCCATTTCACACATGGTTTAAGTATAAAATGGTTTTTATCCACAAATTCGGGTTTTACTAACCACCATTCGCCTGGCTCCAGGTTTTCAATGGCATGTAATAGTTTATCGTTTTCGTTCGTAATCATTGGACCCACGTAATTGGCACCATTCCAAGCACTTCCGGTATGTAAACTCATAACTGCATCAGTCAGTTTTTTCTTAAAATCAGGATCGTCATACACCTCTTTTTCGAGAATTAAGAGCGAGCAAGCCGAACATTTTTGTCCAGCATTACTGAATGCGGATGTAACAATATTCTGAATAGCATGATCGCGATCGGCTGCTGCACTTACTATCATGGCATTTTTACCTCCTGTTTCGGCTGAGAGCGGACAAGTAGGATTATTCTCGAGCAAGCGGAATGCAGTATCGGTTCCACCAGTTAAAATAATATGTTTGATTGAAGTATGTGCAGTAAGGTAATTCAATGGCTCACGACCATGCGTACACACAACCTGAAGCGCATCTTTGGGAACGCCAGCATCCCAGAAACTGCGTGCAAATTCCCAAGCTACCGGCAAAGCCACCGTGGCTGGTTTCAGAATAACGGTATTGCCACCTGCCAATGCCGCCGCTACGCCACCCACAGGAATAGCCAACGGAAAATTCCAAGGTGGAATAACCAATACGATACCTTTTGGACTAATTTGAACTGAATTAAGAGCAGTAAAAGTTTCCATGCTAAGCGGATAATACCGACAAAAGTCAATGGCTTCGGAGGTTTCAACATCGCCTTCGGCAAAGGTTTTACCAGTTATAGCCGTCATACAACCAATTAAATTACCACGTCGGGCAGCCATAATGTCAGCTGTTTTGAACAATATTTTTTTACGTTGTGCTAAAGTTGATTTTCGCCATTTCGAAGCATCTGTTTCGGCATTCTGCACCAAGAGTTTTACTTGTTCCAAATTCATAAGCCCGGCTTTGCAAACACAAACTTCTACATCCGAACTACGATCAAAATAACTATGTTCTTTTTCTGCCTCATATTGCTTATCACCAATTTGTACAGGTACAACAAAAGGCAAATCTCCAGTACTTTTCAACCATTTTTTCCGAATATCTTCGGCCCATTGCTTATTAGCCCGCAAATCGAAATTAGTATCGGGCTCATTGTGGAAACTTTTAGGGTTTGTCAAATTCGCTTCTGTTTCGGTTAAGCGGTTTTGCTTTCTGTTCGACGCTGATTTCAGCTTGTCTTTCATTAAAAACGCTTCTTCAAATTGTTTCTTGAGAAACATCCAATGTTCACTTCCTACTTTGAGATTAAATGAATAACTTAAAAAATTATCAACACCCGTATTTTCATCCAATCGGCGCACCAAATACGATACGGCATTCAAAAAACTTTCGTCCTTTACAACCGGAGTATAAAGTATTATCTGACTTCCCAATTTACGCATAACTCGCGGCAAATGATTGGCCATACCTTCGAGCATTTCAAAAGTAACATAGTGTTCTAGTGCATTCTGACTTGCAAGCATATAAGCATAACCAATACTAAAAAAATTATGCGAAGCCACACCTACATGCATCGCTTGGGCATTTTCGGGCAAAAGAGCACGATCCAACAAACGCAAATAGTTGGCATCAACTTTTACTTTGGTATCGAGTATTGGGTTTTCCCAGCCTTTGAGCGACGATACAATGCTTTCCAACTGTAAATTAGCACCTTTCACCAATCGCATTTTTATTGGAGCACCACCAGCCTCGAAACGTGATTTGGCAAAGTTTAATAATTGCGTCTGAAAATCCCATGCATCGGGCAAATAAGCTTGCACCACAATACCTGCTTTGTAGTTTTTAAATTCAGGCAAATTCAAAACCGACATAAACACATCGAGCGTAAGTTCAGTATCCTTGTACTCCTCCATATCTAGGTTTACAAACTTCGGATTTTTTACACCTTTTTCATCAATAAAAGGGTGGAGCATTGCCTGACGGTAAATTCGGGTGAGCCTTTGACACAAATCTTCCTTATTTTGGGCGTAATTTAGTGCATTTATTTGTGCATAAATACCCGATATTTTTATCGAAATATAGTTAATGCGTGGATCTGTTAATGCTTCGAGGTAATGTTCATACCTATGATTTGCTTCACCATCGCCCAATACTACTTCACCCAATAGGTTTACATTCTGACCAATATGCTGCTCGTAACGGGCGTTTAAATGCTTATTAAGCAAACTTGGTTTTTCGTTGATAATAACTTTTGCTGTATCAGTTCGCAATCGCTGTTTAAACAATGGCACCGAAATAAAATCGAACCAATAACCAAATGACGTAAACAATTTTAATAAAAAAGCATCCGATGAACTGAAAAATTCTGGCACTCCATATTTTTCAATTAGCAGCTTCATGCGCATTGCTAATTTCTTATTACTTCGTATCTGCGACGACTCGTCCAACATCTTGGACAACAATATTTTATCTCCAGGATTCTGAATTAATATAGCATATTTTTTTTGTTCTTTTAATTCATCTTCCGTTATTTCTAACTCAGACTTTTCGAGAAAATCTTGTCCCCAATCAATAACATCAAGTGCACTTATTTGTTTTTCCATAAAGTAAAATTAAAAATTTTATATTTTGGGGCGAAAGATAATTGTTTTTTTTTGAATTTCTGTATTTTTATTTAATTTTCAAACAAAAAAAAGTCGCAAATAATTTGCGACTTTTAATTTAAAATTTGTAATCTATTGATTATTATTTAGCTGGAGCTGGTTTTGCAGCAGCTTTTTTTCCATCTGAGCAACATGCTTTGGAATCAGCTTTCTTACTGTCTTTGCAGCAAGCTTTTGAATCGCCTTTTGCTTCACCTTTACAAGCTTTGTCGCCACTTTTAGCGCCATCTTTGCAGCATTCTTTTTTTGTTTCAGCTTTTTTAGGAGCTGCAGTTTGAGCCATTACTGTTGTTGATACAAACATAGCAACTAGTGCTAGAATAAAAATGTTTTTTTTCATGATTGTTTTTTTTAATTTATTTGAAATTGGAAAATTATTTGTTTTTTAAAATATTGAGTTAAAAACAAATTCAGTTCTT
>CAIWIS010000131.1 GCA_903912795.1 uncultured Bacteroidales bacterium | reverse complement strand
TTTTTTCGGCAGCACTCAAAAAAATGCCGAATCACACCAACGAAATATCGGGGTTAATGATTATGGGGGTGGCCGGTGGTGCTGTCTTTCCAATTATTATGGGATTAGTTTCGGACTCATTAGGACAAGTTGCCGGCATTAGTGTGTTAGCTTTAGCATTCATTTATTTGTTGTTCATCTCATTTAAGTTAGAAAAATAGAACATAAGAGCAAATAAAGAACTCTTCAAGAAGAGTTGTCTGGAAAAATATGGGGATTAAAAAAACAATTGTTAAATAGAATTTATGGAACGTAAAGCATTTAAAATGTTTCTCAAGCCGGGTTTTGAGAAAGAGTATGGAAAACGGCACAATGAAATTTGGCCGGAATTAAAGCAACTGATAGAAGAAAGTGGTGTGTACGATTATTCCATTTTTTGGGATAAAGAAACCAATATTCTTTTTGCTTCGCAAAAGGTAAAAGGTGGTGCTGGTTCGCAGGATTTAGGCAACAACCCTATTGTGCAAAAATGGTGGGCGTATATGGCTGATATCATGGAAACTAATGCAGATAATTCGCCTGTTTCGGTTGAATTGGAGGAAGTGTTTTACCTAAAGTAAGCATAATGAAAAGTAAAGTTGCTGCATTTGCTATTTCAATAATAATTCCAAGTTTCGTTGAGGCAAAACAACCGAACATAATCTACATTTTTACCGACCAGCAACATGCCAATATGATGAGTTGTACCGGTAATCCGTGGGTGAAAACTCCTGCAATGGACTTTATTGCCGAAAATGGCGTTCGTTTTACACGGGCTTATTGTGCAAATCCTGTAAGCGTACCATCGCGGATAAGTATGATTACAGGTCAGTTTTGCGGAGCGTTTAAAGATAAAAATGGCAATCAGGCACGAGAAAATGATTTGGCATTGACGATACCAACGATTACTGACGAAGTACGCAATACGACTTTACCTGTGTCGCTTCAAAAAGCAGGCTACGATGTGTTTTACGGCGGTAAAGTGCATTTGCCCAAACCATTACAACCTCAGAATCTGGGTGCGAAAATTATCAGCACCGATGAGCGTGAAGGTTTAGCAAACGATGCAGCTGAATTTCTGAAGCAAAAACACGACAAACCGTTTTACCTGACATTATCGTTTATCAATCCGCATGATATATGCTTTATGGCATTGCGCGATTATACTTCATCGCAATTGGAACGGAATTATATTGGAAAAGCAACAAAAGAAATTTCAGCATTGGAAAAATCATTGAAAATACCCGAAGGTGTTTCAGAAGCCGATTTTTTCAGTAAATATTGTCCACCTTTGCCCCCAAATTTCGAACCACAGCAGAATGAACCCGAAGCAGTTCGGAAACTGCTCGAAATACGAGATTTCAGAATACAGGCTCGTGAAAAATATAGCGAAGAACAATGGCGAATGCATCGTTGGGCTTATGCGCGACTAACCGAGCAAGTCGATGCACAGATTCAAACGGTGCTGAATGTGCTTATCGAAACCAATCAACTCGAAAACACGGTTATCATTTTTTCGAGCGATCATGGCGATATGGACGGGGCTCATCGAATGGAACACAAAACTGCTTTGTACGAAGAGTCTGCCGGAATTCCGTTTATGGTGATGTGGAAGAACCAGATAAAAGGTGGACGTGTAGATAGTACACATTTGATATCGAACGGATTGGATTTATTGCCGACAGTTTGCGATTTTGCAGGAATAAAAGCGGTAGCCGACCCACGCGGAATGAGTCTGAGCCCATTGCTGGAGGAAACCAAAACGAAGTGGCGCAAAAGTCTGGGCGTGGAAACTGAAATCGGACGTATGGTGGTAACCGAAGATAAACTGAAATACATAAAATATGATGCTGTCGGGATTGAAGAGCAACTGATTGATTTAAATTCAGACCCCTATGAAATGTCGCATGTTACCAACGATAGAAAGTACACAGTAAAATTAAAGAAAGCCCGAAAAGCATACGATAAAATATGGTTCACAGGCTTCTAATAAAAAATAAGAAAAATATGAGAAACTTAAAAGCATTTGCGATAGCATTTGCAGTAGCAACTTTTTGCTCGATACAATTAACATATTCACAGTCGGTTACACAATCACTCAATAGTGATTCATGGAAAATAGAAGGACTTAACCCTGATAAAAGCAAAAGCGTATCGTTGCTGGGAACTGTTCCCGGAATGGTACACCCCGATTTACAGCGCGAAGGATTAATTCCTGATATTTTTTGGCGGGATAATTACAAACAGTGCCAATGGCCGGAGTTTTGGTCGTGGACATACAAGCGAACCTTTGATGTATCACCCGAAATACTTGCTAAACAATGGATTCAGCTCCAGTTCGATGGAATTGACACTTACTCCGACATTTATTTGAATGGAAGAAAGTTAGCATCGACAAATAATATGTTTCTGCCTTATTGTTTTGATATAAACGGGTGGTTGAAGGAAAAAGGGAATACTCTGGAAGTGAAAATTCAGTCTATTGAAAAGATGGTTGGCGAAAAAGCCCGGAAGAAATTCTACAGAGGTGCTTTTGAAGACCCTTACAGGGCTTATGTGCGACGGATGCAATGCACTTTCGGATGGGATTGGGTGCCGCGTTTTGTTTCGTATGGCGTATGGCGACCAGTCCGAATTGTTGGATACGATAATGCCCGTGTGGACGATATTTTTATTTACACCAAAGAATTGACAAAAGACAAAGCAAAAATGTCTTTGGAAGTTTCAGCAACTAATAAAAAGAAAGAAGAACGAAAAGTGAGTGTAACTTGTTATGACCCACAAAACAACCCTATTTGGAATACAAATAAAACCATTGGAAATGAGCCATTAAAGTTTGATTTTGAAATAAAAGATCCGCAAATATGGTGGTCGAATGGATTGGGTGAACATCCGCTGTACCGTGTACAGGTTGACCTTCTTGACTCTAAAGGAAATGTACTTCACCAAAAAACAGTCGAAACCGGTGTTCGAACAGTATCGGTTGAAGAGATAAAAGATAAAATTGGAAACGGAAGCTCATTCACTATTATTCTCAATGGTAAAAAAGTGTATGCAAAAGGTGGTAATTGGGTTCCAGCTGATCCTTTTCCGGCACGAATTACGAAAAATCAATATGCTACATTACTAAAACAGGCTCAGGATGCTGGTGTGAATATGTTGCGTGTTTGGGGAGGCGGCATTTTCGAACCACAGGAATTCTGGGATTTATGCAATCGAATGGGAATTCTGGCTTCACAGGACTTTATGCTGGCATGTGGCAGTTATCCCGAGGACGATAAAGATTTTGTCAGTTTATATAAACGTGAAGTCGAAGCTAATGTTAAACTTATTCGCAACAATCCGGCTATTGTTTTCTGGTGTGGTGATAACGAACTTGGATTAAATAAAAAACCTTCGGATGAATGGTCATGCAAACTACTGAATCAAAACGAAATCGCTCCGATGATGGCTAAACTTGACCCTTCACGACAGTTCAGGATTACAAGCCCTTACGGTATTGACCCTGAAACAAATAATTCGCTTATCTCCGGTGATAGTCATGTGAATTCATTTTTATCGAAGGAGTTTAGAAAATTAGATTATGATTTTGCAAATTATCGTGAGGTTATAAGTAAATACAGTGCCGGTCGCTTTATGAGTGAGCAAACTGCTGCAGGATGTCCTCCTAAAAGTGTTTTGAAAAAATTTATGAACGATGAGGATATACTTGGGACAGAAATGTATGAACAACATCACATTGATATTCCGTATGGCGGTGGTAGCCGTACATTATTTGGCATTATGGAAAATCTTTCTGTACAATTTTATGGTAATCCGGATGGAGATAATGACAGACGAATTCGTCAGATGGAATATGTTCAATATGAGTTTGTTCGTTTAGGTTTGGAAGGGAGTCGTCGACGGAAGTTTTATTCCTCCGGAATTCAATTCTGGATGTATAACGATTGTTGGCCAGCCTCAGGTTGGAGCCTGATTGACTATTGGGGAGGTCGAAAGGCTGGATGGTATGGCTTTGCAGCTGGCTCACGTCCGGTGATTGCCGCTTCCGAACAAACTGATAAAACAGTTAACTGGTGGATAAGCAACGATTTGTTGGAGGATGTAGATGCCAAAGTTCGTATTTTCATACAGCCAGTTGCAGGAAAAGCTTTTGATATAAAGAACTTAAATTTAAAACTGAAAGCCAA
>CAIWIS010000130.1 GCA_903912795.1 uncultured Bacteroidales bacterium | reverse complement strand
TGGAACAATTCAGGTGCAAATTTAAAGTATGCTATTTACAGCATACCCAATGATAAAATAAACCAAATAGCAAAATTCAGTACCTCTGAATTCCTTATTGGAGTAAGTTATACCAATTCGTTTACTTTGCCACAAGCTGTAAGTATCGCTACAAATACATTTGCTGTTTCGGTATTAGACAAACTTGGGAATGAATTTCCGGTAGCTGTGTTGAATCAGTCGGCAACTCAGGTGTCGGCGCCAATATTGAATTATCCGGCTAATAATCTGAATGTTATAATGCCATTTACATTCTCTTGGGAAACCGTCAGCGGAATAGATAATTACCTGTTCGAAATAGCTGAAGATATAAATTTTAGTGTCATAAAGGTTTCGCGCGAAATAACTACAACATCTATATCAACCACCCTTTTAGATTTTCTAGAATCAGATAAAAAATACTTTTGGCGAGTAAAAAGCAGAAAGGCAAATTGTGAAGATGCATCTTCCGAAATTCGGAACTTTACAACAGTTCAGTTTAAAATAACCGAACCACTTTCAGGTAGCGTTGATCTATCGCTTACACCGCAACTAAGTTGGCAAACTGTTGGTGTTGGTAATAGTTATTTGCTCGAAATAGCTACAAACAGTCAGTTTAGTTCAAACGCACTGGTTTATTCAGCAACAGTCTCAACAAATTCATTAATCGTACCTGCTCAAAAATTAATTGGGTCAACTACCTATTTTGCAAGAGTAACCACTACAATTAATACTATTTCAACAAGTACAAAAATTGTTTCGTTCACTACAAGATCGGAAGTGCCTTCAGTTCCAACTTTTACTTCTCCAGCAAATAATGCTACTGTTTTTGGTACTGAAATAAAACTAAACTGGACAGAAGATGTTCCTGCTACATATCGGGTTGAAATGGCAAATGATATAACTTTTCCTGTTCGAAGTACTACTGTAAAAACAGTTGTTCCATTTGTAACTAACGTTATATTTAATGGTTTAACTCCTGCTGATTACTACTTTCGGATTCGAGCAGAATATTCAGGCAGCCTTACAACAGCTTGGTCTCCAGCTCTTAAAGTTACACTAAACGCGAATACAGGCGTTGACTTTCCTTTCGACAATGGTGCTTTTTTTCAAATTTACCGAACTTCTATAGGATATCGCATTGTATTGCAAAAAAGTGTTTCGGATAAAACTCTGTTTACACTTTATAATTCGACAGGGCAAAAAATGACTACACAAGTTAAACAATCTTCGACTGTAAACAACGAATATAATTTAGAAACAAACGAGTTAGAATCCGGAATTTATATTTTACAGATTCAAAACGGATTATCATATAAATCAATCAAAATATATCAATAAACGTCAGTATTATTAATTTTTTAAAATTTACAATCATGAAAAAACAATTACTTTTTGTTGCTGTATTATTTGCAGCAATGGCTTTGCAGGCTCAAGTGAAAGATCCTGCAGTTTATGCCGATGTACAAACTTACAGATTAGAAAATCTTTGGATGCAATCACGAAACACAAGTAATTTCCCAGCCGATGGTTATGGTTTAGCAACTGGTTCTGCCCGTGGAATGGCAGGTAAAGATGGTAAAATTCTAATTTGTCGTCGTGATGCGGCAATAGGTGGAACACTAATAAATAAGTACATAACACCTTCTGTTATTTTGGTTTATAATGGGGCAACAGGTGTTTTAGAAAAAACTATTGCAGTTCCCGATTCGATTTTTCATCAGAAAGATGCTGTTGGTGACACACTACGAACTGTGGGATATCCTGCAAACGATATTCAGGTGGATGCTGCTGGAAATGTTATACTTGCAAGTATGACACTAAATTTAGCAACGACTCCGTTTATAGTTGCAGCGCTTAAAGTTGACCTTACAGCAGGCACAGTAACAGAGGTTAAGCGTGTTATGAAAGCTACTGCTCCTTTGGCAGCAACGGCACGTATCGATGCGTTTAATGTGTATGGCAATTTATTTGGTACAGGCTATTTTATGGCTGCAATATCTGGAACTGCAGCAGGTTTAAGTAATTTTGTATATCGTTGGAATGTAACTAATGGTGTGGCAGATGCTGATAATTACAAAGAAATTGAAATTAAACGCTATGTTCCCATTGCTACAAAATTCAACAATACAGCTCCACGCGTAAAACCTATTACCGAAACCTTGTTTTATTTGGATGGTCAGGATTCTTATCCAACATTATATGATATGAGTGGCACAGTTATAGATACTATTGCCAAATCAAATTGGCCAGCAACAGCTGGTAATAATGGAGTTGATGAATTTGTACTAGGAGGTAAAAATTTTGTAGTTTATTCAAATGCAAATACTGCTCCAAATCCCTTGGTAGCACCATCTTCGTGGGCAGTTGGGGAACTTGGCGCAGGTCAATCGTTAGCTGCCATGACAAAATTATTTGTTTTTCCTACAGCTGGCATGGGTACAACTTCAAATCCTGTTCGTACCGCAGTACCTTATATAGATGTAATTGGTAATGACGCATACATCTATGTCTACGGTTTTGCAAATGGATTAGCGGCTTATAAGTTCTCTATTGTTCCGGCCGGCGTTTCAACTCCTAACACTTCCAAAGTTACCATCAACGTTGTAAACAACCAAATTCAACTTTCGGAATCGGTAGCTAAACTGGATATTTTCAACACAACAGGTCAGAAATTTGCTTCGGCTAAAAACGTGGCTGCTCTTGGTACTAAACTGGGTAAAGGCATTTATCTGGTAGCTATTACCGATAACAATGGCGATAGCAAAGTTCAGAAAGTTGTTGTAAACTAATTATCTAAGAATCAACGCGAAGACACTAAGTCACAAAGTTTTTCTTTTGTGTCTTCGTGTCTTTGTGTTTTAATAATATTATTCTTATGCAGAGAATTACATTAATATTTCTGATTTGTTGGTGTTTTTTTGATCTGAAAGCTCAAAATCTCACTATCGATGGCATAAGCTATGCTGTTGATACCTTGGCTAATTACAAAGTTGGTCCGGGCACGCAGTACACTTCATTGCGATTGCAAGCTGCAAAAAGACTGGATGTATATTTTCTCAAAGCTGATTTGAATAATCCTTATTTGAGTTTCAAAACAGTGCTTGGTCGTGACTCCATTTATACCGGCGAGCAACCTTCGGCTATGGCTAAGCGCAAAACCAAAGATGGCGCTATGTATTTTGCCGGAACCAATGGCGATTTTTACAATACTGCTGGATACATAGGCCTGCCAATTGGCTGCACTATGATTGACGGACAAATTGCTACACCTCCGGCAGGAAGCTGGAAATCAATTACTTTCGACGAACAAAAAACAACAGGAATAGGTGTACTGACCTACAATGTAAAGGTAAAAAAAGGTGCCGAAACTTGGACTGTTAATCGTGTAAATCATTTGCGCGATGCGAATCAACTTGTGCTTTTTAATCAGCACAATGGAAAAGGAACACGTGCAAATGCTTTTGGAACAGAAGTCTTACTTCAATTAGTTGATGGTGAAAATTGGGGTGTTAACAAAACTCTGAAAGCCAAAGTCGTTAAAATTGACGTAAACAAAGGAAATATGGCTATTCCCGTCGGACATGCTGTACTTTCGGGACATGGAACAGCGCAAACATTGCTCAATACCTTAGCGTTAAACGACGAGCTTAATCTCGAATTCAATATGTTGCTCGATGGTGTTGCAGCCTCGTTCAGCAATATTGTGGGTGGCGAAAGTCGTGCTCCCATGCTTAAAAATGGCATGGTGGAGCAATCGGATATTTGGAATGAGTTGCACCCACGTACTGGTGTGGGTTATTCACAAAACAAAAAATCAGTCATTTTCTGTGTAGTTGATGGTCGTGGACTTTCGGCAGGTGTAACTACCAAACAGTTGGCCCAACTTATGCAAAGTGCTGGAGCTTACACCGCTTTTAATATGGACGGCGGCGGTTCGAGTTGCATGTACGTTAAAGAATTCGGTCCAATGAATGCAACGAGCGATGGTACCGAACGTGCAGTGGCGAATGGGATTTTTGCAGTTTCGTCGGCACCAACCGACAATACAGTTTCCGAAATAAGAGCTTACAATACAACAATTAAACTACCAAAATTTGGAGTGTTTATGCCCAAATTCTTAGCCTATAATCAATACGGAGCATTAATAAACAAAGATTTACAAGGAGTAATTATGAGTTGCGATGCACAAGTGGGCGAAATAGCTGCCGATGGACGATTTGTGGCAAGTGGTTTGCAAGGTGGAATTGTAAAAGCACGTTTTGGGAATATCGAAACTCAATTTCGGGTGGAATTAATCAATTCGGCACAGGTAGCATTTAAACTTGATTCGGTGCTTATTGATAGCAAACGCGAATATCCCGTTCAAATTCAGAGTATTATTGGCAATAATACCATGGATGTTTTACCTGCTGCGTTGACATGGACAACTAAAGAGACTTCAATATGTTCTATTGAAAATGGCATATTAAAAGGCTTAAAAAATGGACAAACAAAAATTTATGGTTCCTTGGGTAGTTTTAAAGACTCACTCAATGTAAAGGTCGAAATTCCTGAAAGCGGAACATACACTGCCGACGATTTTAGGTCGACAGGTTGGAATTTGGATGCTTCAACTGCATTAAATGCTGTATTAAGCACCCAAAACCTGCCTTTAAACTGGAGCACAGGTTCTGCTGTGAATTTTGTATTTAATACTACGCGTGCCCCCTACATTAAACTTACCAAATCTTTAAATTTCTACAGTTTGCCCGACACATTTAAAATTACCGTAAATGCTGGCAATATTTCTGTTTCAAAATTATTGATTTCGCTTAGAACTGCCAATTCCACGAGTGATGTTACAAAGGAATTTACAGTTATTCCACAAAACAAAGATGTTGAGATTGCGATTCCAATCGCATCAATGTTCAGCACGAATGATATTTCAATTTATCCCATAAAACTGAATTACCTCAACTTTTACTTAAATGCACTAACTACAGGTCAGGCATATAGTTTGGCATTGAAAGAGATCACGCTATGTTATAAAAATTACACCGTTTCGGGTTTAGCACAAATGCAATCGAAAGGAATGTCGATTTTTCCAAATCCGACAAATAATAAACAACTCACTATCAGACTAAATGAAAATATATCAGGAGATTTGAAATTAAGTTTTTTTGAAACCAATGGCAGAATGGTTTATACCACTAATTTAAAAAATCAGGCACAAAACGAATATAAAGTATCCGTAAACAATTTAAAATCGGGCATTTATATTGTACACGCATATTATGACAAACAACAATTTTCATCAACGGTTTTGATTACTGCCCCTAACTCTTATCCCTCCCATTAGCTGTAAGGGCACCTACTTCAATTACTAAACAATTTAAAGCATTATTTGTTAATAAGCATAAAAACGAATTTTTCAACAAAAATGCTTGACCCCTACAAAATAATCGAAAAATACTACCCAAAAGATACTGACATTTACTTTATCTTAAAAATACATAGCGAACAAGTGTGCGAAAAGGCACTTCAAATTGCCGATAAGCATCCTGACTTAAAACTTGATAAGCAATTTTTGTTCGAAGCATCCATGCTTCACGATATTGGTATTTTTATGTGCGACGCACCTCGCATTCATTGCCGAGGTACACATCAATACATTGAACATGGATATTTGGGTGCAGAGATTTTGCGTGCCGAAGGTTTGCCTCAACATGCTTTGGTGTGTGAACGACATACAGGCACCGGATTAACAAAAGATACTATACTCAAAAACAAACTCAATATTCCTGCACAAGATTATTTCCCTCAATCGCTCGAAGAACAGGTAATATGTTATGCCGATAAGTTTTTTTCAAAAACAAAACTTGCTGAGCCACATAGTCTTGATCAAATACGAAAGGGGTTGGCTAAATTTGGCACCTATCAAGTAGCTATGTTTGATACTTGGAATGCACGTTTTTGTTGTTAATCCAATAATTTATACGAAAAACCAAATGTCAGGAGTTCTTTAAACTGCAATTTAGCCTTATCGCCAGCAGCTAGTATTACGGTATTGTCGTAGCGAGGATTCAGAATTATACGGGTTGACAAGAAACGGTTCACCTGAAAATTTCCAATTATTTCCCAGTCAATTTCTACTTTGGTATAATTGGTGTAAAAGTTTAATCGTGAATCCAAGGTAATTTCTTTAGTGGGAGCATACTGACCTTGAATTTTGAGCGAACTACCCACCTCGCTTAACACATTTTCGCCTGTTTTAATACCAAAAAGTTTGGGATCTACTTTTGGATTATTCAGGTAAATATATTTGTATGAAAATGGCGAAACCATGACCGATATCAGTTTTTTGTATTTATAGTCTAAACCAGCACCAATATTTAAACGCACAGGAGTCATAAACGAAGCTTTCAATGTATTGGAATTAATGCCTCTGTAAGTATCAAAAACGGGCAACGAAAAATCGAACGAACCCGAATAGAAAAACGCTCCACCTGCTTTAATGCCTAATTTGCTATTGATTCTGAAAATATCATCGTTGGTATTCAAAAAACGAGTAGTATCGCCTTCAACAGAGTTAAATCCTGCACGCCATTCGGCTGAATTTTCCCATTGAATGCTTTTTTTGTTATCATAATTCAGTTTACCACTCAAAGTGCCTAAAATAGCTACATTGTCACTTCCACCTTGATGCCAATTTTTCGAAACGTAATTCTGCGAAAACTGTAAGTATGCATTTGCTCTGCGGGTCCATGGGCTTAAAGAAGCTTTTTCTACAATTAATTTACGCTGTGCTTGTACGCTCATTTTTGTATCATCAATAATTTTTGATTTTTCGTAATAATTAATGTCAATTTTTCCACTTTTTACATCCTCAATACTTGGCAACTCAGATTCCCGATAAGCCACGAGTTGAGGATTCGTAATTACGATATATTGCAATGCATTAAAACGCAAACTCTGAAGATAATCAGCATCATTTTCAATTTCGGGCACACGCATTTTGTACCTTATCAATGTAACAGGCTGACGACCAATAAAAATATTATATTTTAATAGATTTTTCTTATAATCGAACGGAAAAGGTTGCTTGCGAAGAACTAATGGCAAAAACAAAAAATTATTCTCAGATAATAATGTGTCAATTTTAATCAAGGGAACATTACGAATAATCATGTCAATTTCTTCGCGCAAAGTACGAGCATCAATTATACGAACAGGTTCCTCTACAATAATCGAATCCATTTTTGCTTTTTCCTCTATAGTGGCTTGCACTGAAGCGGGCTTAGTTATTAAGCTATCAAGAGCTGCATCCAAGTCAATAATATGACCATTATATACAGTATCGTTATTTTGCGTATTGTAAGCAAAACTAAAACCTGCAAAAACACAAAAAAAGCTACACAAAACAAATCGAACCATTTTTATATACTTTAAATTTTCACCAAGCCCTTGTGAGCAACAATTACAAACTGCTATTGTTACAAAAGCGATTTCAACATCACCAAATTCCGTGCCATTTTTAACACCATGTAATATGTACCAACGAAGTTGAGAGGGGTTGTGGGGCTATTATTCCTTAATCGAACAATCTAGGGTGGTCTTCTTCCAACTTACGAATAATTGTAATCATAAGTGTTTCGCGAATAAATTTCGACTTATTCTTAACTTTAAATTTGGCAATATAACGGTTGAGTGCTTTATTCTCCTCATCGTTAAGCGTAAACGCCTGTCGATGTGTGCGAACAGTGATACGTTTTTTAGTAGGTGGAAGTGCTTTTTTTGCCATAATACTTCATTTTAAAATGCAAAAGTAATATAATCTGTTCAACTTAACGAATATTGATTTGTTATTCTGACCAAAATCTGCAATTTACATAAGTGTATTAAATGTAAACTTCAAAAAAAATGACTGGAATTTATATACAGATAAACAAAAATCGTTTATTTAGCAATTAAAAAACATATTTCTATCAAATATATGTCTTATAATTACACAAATTAATACCATTTCCCAATTTCTAGTTTCAATTTGATTATATAAAGCACATATAAATATCAATATAACACATAAATATAAGCAATTCTCATTTATATTATTGATATACTTTCACTTACAACATAATTAAAACTAAACAAAATCTACTAATATAATGTTAAATTCATTCAATAAATTGACAATACGAGGCATTTAGAGCTAATTTTCAGCATGCATATTGTATATTTTCACTATTTGGCATCAAATACACTTGTTTTATTAAAATTAATACTATATATTTGCAAAATGATACTGTGAAATTCAGTTAATAAGCTTAATTAAATGATTTATAAACAAAAATGTTAAATTTATGAGAAAACTAACGTTCTTATGGGCCTGTCTTTTTCTGATAGGCGTGGGTTTGGTTAATGCTCAGTCGAAATCCGTTAGCGGAAAAGTGCTATCGGCCGAAGATGGGCAACCTGTTATTGGAGCATCAGTAATGGTAAAGGGTACATCTACCGGTACAATTACCGATGTAAATGGCGGTTTCACAATTACATTGCCAAGTGGTCCATCTATTTTATGGTTCTCATACGTGGGTATGAAAACATTAGAACTTCCAGCAGCAAACAACATGGTTGTTCGTTTGGAGTCGGATTCTAAGGTTATTGATGAGATTGTTGTAACGGCAATGGGAATGAAACGAGAGAGAAAAGCACTCGGTTACGCTGTGCAAGATGTTAAAGCAGAAGATTTAACAAGAGCAGGAAGCAATTCACTATCATCAGCATTAC
>CAIWIS010000129.1 GCA_903912795.1 uncultured Bacteroidales bacterium | reverse complement strand
CTTTTTCGGGACGCATTTCGCTCGATTTCAAGTCTTTGACATATAGCTGTACAATTTCTTTTCCTTTTACTGTACCATTATTTTTTACAGGTACCGAAATTTCGATGGTTTCGTCAGCAGACATTTTCTTTTTATCGGCAGTAGCTTTTCCATACCCAAAAGTAGTATAACTCAAGCCGTAACCAAATGGAAACTGTGGTGCAATTTTCTTTGTGTCGTGCCAGCGGTAACCCACCAAAATATCATCTTTGTAATACTGATTAATGCTGTCGCCCGGATACGAAATAGCACCAAATGCGTGCGCACTATTATCGGCAAGTTTTACCGGAAAAGTAAACGGCAGTTTTCCGCTCGGATTTACATCACCTGCAAGTACATTGGCAATAGCATGTCCGGCTTCGGAACCAATATACCAAGCCTGAACAAGCGTTGTAGTTTGCTTTATCCATGGCATTTCGTAAGCATTGCCACTGAGCATTACCAACACCACGTTTTTATTCACTTTTTGCAATTCAGCAATCAGTTCGTTTTGCCCGAAAGGCAAGGCCAGTGAACGACGGTCGTCGCCTTCGCTGTCTTGTTGCGTGTTTTTATTTAAACCTCCAACAAAAATAACGATATCCGATTCGGTAGCTAGTTTTACAGCTACAGCACGCAACGAGTCAGCATTTAGTTTTGATATTAAAACACGGTCGTACGATACAGCTCCCGAAGCATATCCCAAGGCATATTTTACTTTATCGGTTCCAAATTTTTCTTTTAAACCTTGTAATGGCGACACTTCGCGTTTTACTTTTAATTCCGACGAACCACCACCTTCGGTTAGTTTGCGGGTAGCATTTTCGCCTATTACAGCTATAGTTTTATATCTCGAAGCATCAATAGGAAGTAGTTTTGTGGTATTTTGCAATAAAACAATACCTTCTTCGCCCACTTTACGACCTACATTGTGATGTTCCTCAGTAGCCAACGAACCATACGGTTTGTTTACGTCCATAGCCGTGCGGAAAATCATACGAAGAATGCGTGAAGCTTTATCATCCACGTTCGAAACCGGAATTTCGCCCGATTTAAGCATTTTGAGATATGGTTTTGCTAAAAAATAGTCGTCGTATGCAAAAGCTTTATTCGATGTAAAACCATTTGTCCATGTTCCCATTTCAATATCCAGCCCATTAAAAGCCGATTGTTTGGTATCGTGCGCTCCACCCCAGTCAGTAATTACACATCCATCAAATTTCCATTCGCCTTTTAGTATTTTATTCAAAGTCAGATTGTTATGACAGGCATATTCCCCTCTAATTTGGTTGTACGAGCCCATAATGCTCCACACTTTGCCTTCGATAACAGCCGCTTTAAAGGCAGGCAGGTAAATTTCGTAAAGCGCACGGTCACTCAGTTCCACATTGATATGTCCGCGCCATTTTTCCTGATTGTTGAGCGCATAATGTTTTACACAGGCAGCCACACCATTTTGCTGAACACCCTGAATGTAAGGAACTACCATTTTGGAAGCCAAAAACGGGTCTTCGCCCAAATATTCGAAATTGCGTCCGTTGAGTGGTGTACGATAGATATTTACACCCGGGCCTAACAATACATCTTTGCGACGGTAACGGGCTTCTTCGCCAATGGCATTACCATAAAGTGCCGACATTTCGGGATTCCAGCTTGCTGCCAAACAAGTCAATGCCGGGAATGCAGTACAAGAATCGTTCGTCCAACCGGCATGACCCCAACTATCCCACAGAATTTCCATGCGCACACCGTGAGGTCCGTCGCTCATCCAAATTTCGGGAATTCCCAAGCGTGGCACTCCATGACTGCTAAACTTAGATTGTGCAGTACATAGTTTTACTTTTTCTTCCAAGGTCATTTTAGAAAGGGCATCCTTTACGCGTAGCTCAATAGGCTGAGTGTTGTCGAGATAAATTGGTTTTTTGCTTTGAGCTTTGATAGTAAAACCTACACAAAAAAAGGCAATTGCAGTAACTAAAAGTTGTTTTTTCATTTTTATCGTATCTGTTGTTTTTATTTTTCGATTTTGATGATGACTTTGAGTGATCTTATGGGTTGTGCAGCACAATAGTAACAGTCTGTTAGTGGTTAATAATAGTAGTTCTTCT
>CAIWIS010000128.1 GCA_903912795.1 uncultured Bacteroidales bacterium | reverse complement strand
GATAATGGTGATTATTTAATGTTTGGTTACGATAACTCGGCTACAACCACTACTACTGCTAATCTAACAGCTGCATATTCGGCACGTTGGACTCGCGATTGGTTTATCGACAAAACTGATGTTAGTTCGAATAACGGTAACACTACCATGACTTTTGATTTTAGCGAAATGGGAATAGGCGGAACACCTTCAGGATCATACGCATTGATTTATCGTTCGACAGGTTCGGGAGACTATTCCGAAGTAAGTAGCTCATCATCAATTTCAGGCGATCAGGTTTCATTTACTGTAAACACATCAAGTATTGCTGATGGTTATTATACATTAGGCTATGGAAATTTACCACTTGGCAATGCACTTAATTTTGATGGAACAGGTGATCATGTATTAATTCCGGCAAACTCCGATTTTAACTTTACAACAGGAACTGTCGAAGCTTGGATAAAACCTGGCGTTAGCTCGAGTAATCAGGGCTTCCTTATGATAAGAACATCAATAGGAACAATGCGTTGGAGTGCACACATTAATCAAAACAATGGAAGTATAGGTATTTATAATGGAGTATCTTATAGCTCAATTTCAGTTGGCACCTTAAGTGCAGGAACATGGTATCATGTGGCAATTGAATTAAACGGCACCAGCTGTAAAATTTATGTGAATGGTATTTTAAAAGGCAGCACAGGCAATGGAGTGGTTAGTTCAACAACAGGAGTTCCATTATCAATTGGAAATAGCGATGCTTCTTATTCAAGTGAGGATTTTCTTGGTGAAATAGATGACGTTCGTATTTGGAATGTTGCTAGAACTCAATCTGAAATTCAAAACAATATGTATACTTACTATACAGGTTCAATGACAAACCTGAAAGCATATTACCGTTTCGATCAAGGAAATGCTTCTACGACAAATACCGGACTAAATAAATTGATTGATTATTCCGGCAACTGCAATACGGGCACATTAACCAGTTTTGCATTAACAGGCGCAACATCAAACTGGGTTTCGACAGGAAATGCGGAAGCGCCAATACTGACAACAACAGCAGCAACTTCAGTCTCAGCTTCTGCTACATTGAATGCAAATATCTTTTCTACCGGCGAATCAAGCGCAACAACACGTGGCTTTTGCTATGCAACAAGTCAATGTCCTACCATTGCAAATAGTGTGGTAAACCAATCGGGAGCGTACGGAACTGGCACTTATAGTTTAAATGCAGTTGGATTATTGCCTCTGACAACCTATTATGTGCGTGCTTATGCAACCAATGCACAAGGCACAAGTTATGGCGAGGAGGTCTCTTTTACTACCTTGGCAACTCCAATATGGAGTGCAGGTGCGTGGTCAAGCACGCCAACTGCCTCGGACAATGCAGTGATTAATGACACGTATAATGCAGCTGGATTTGCATGTAACAACCTCACAGTTAATGCTGGCAAAAAACTCACCATTGCTTCAGGCACATTAGCTGTGGGAGGTAATCTGACCTTAAAAAGCGATGCGAGTGGAACTGCTACCCTTTTAAATAACGGAACAGTAACCGTTGTAGGTTCAAGCAATGTAGAGCAATATCTGAGTACTGCACGTAACTGGTATGTTTCTTCGCCGCTAAGTAGTGGTACAGCCCCTGCAGGTTATAGTTATTTCCAATACAACGAACCAGGCGACAATTTAGATCTTAGTGGTCAGGCTACGGCTTATTGGAAAAATGTGAGTGTAGCAAGTCCTTTAACTGTTGGACGCGGTTATGTAGCTGTTTTGGCTTCAGCACCGGCAACAATTAATTTCACCGGAGGTACGCTGAACAGTGCGAACAAAACACTTTCATTAACACGTACAAGTGGTAAGGACAAAGAAGGATTTAATCTGGTTGGAAATCCATACCCATCATACTTGGATATTACGGATTTGAAATTAAATTCAAATATTGAATCGTCTTTCTGGATTCGTAGTAAAACAACAAATTATGTATTTGATACGTATAACTTAGCGAGTGATGTAGCTACAACAAATAGTGGATTAGTAACAACGTCAAAAATACCTCCTATGCAGGCATTCTGGTTAAGAGTGGTTAACGGAAATGTAACGGCTTCGGTTACACTTGAAGAATCGAAGAGAATGCATCAGGATGTGGCTCAAAATAAATTCAGAGCGCCTTCTACTCAGAAATTAGTACGCCTACAGGTTTCAAACGGAACAATTGGTGATGAAGCAGTTATTTATTTCAATGTCAATGCAGCAGATGGATATGACAGGTACGATTCACCAAAAATGTCGAACAATGTTACTGCTATTCCTGAAATATATACACTTGTTGGTAATGAACAAGTTGCTATTAACGGATTAAACGAAATGGGAACGTCTAAAACACTGACTTTAGGTTTTAAAGCCGGCGAAACAGCAACTTATAGCATTAAAGCAACTCAGGTAAGTAATTTCGATACTGATACACGGATTGTACTGAAAGATATGTTGTTAAATACCGAACATGAACTTACTCAAGGTGAAGTATATACATTTACTTCGGGAGCAACCAATTCAAGCAGTCGTTTCAATGTGATATTTAAATCGGCAGGAGTTGCTACCGGGTTAGATTCGAAAGCAGGAAATAGCGTCGTTAATATCTACAGAAATGTAAACAATCAAATCATTATTGATCGTAACGACAGTCTGAATCAGGAAGGTACAATTAAAGTTTATAATGCGTTAGGACAGATACTTAATTCCGTGAACACCACCGGAGCACGTACTTTAATGAATAATTCATTCGGTTCGGGTGTTTATTTGGTCACATTACAGTTAGGTGAAAAATTGACAACTCGTAAAGTAGTTTTAAAGTAAGTATTGAATAAGTAATAATATTAAAAATAGAGATAATATGAAAAATACAGATAACGTAAAACGTAAATACGAAGCGCCAATTATTGAAAATGTAAAGCTCGATAACGAAATTTCATTAATACTTTCATCTGTACCTCCCGGAGCTCCGGGCGAAGGTTACTTGAACGTACCGGATTATCTAAAAAACGATCCTTATAAAACAGATATGGTTTAGTTTTTTTGAAAGAAAAATTAATAAAAGACAGACAATTACAATATGTAGTTATCTGTCTTTTTAATTGGTATCCAAAACAAATAAAGAAGAACGATTTTGAAATTATTATTGTTATTTTGTATAAAAGAAAATAGGCGATACAGTTCTAGTTTTGAATGCAGTGGGTGGATGGAACCATTAAAATTACATGTCTAAAAAATATAATTTACAGACTGTGTGTGTTTTAAAACACATTGAATCTGTTGTAATATTAATTGTGCGGAAGCGAGGAAAATATTATTTTCGTTGATAAACACGTACGTAATCTACTTTCATAATAACCGGATTATTGAAAATAGCATCGTTGATGGTGCCACCCATGGTACCACCCAGTGCCAAATTGAGAATAATGAATTGGTCTAATTTAAAAGGCCATTGTTGCATGGTAGCATTTACATGAGGTTCCCAAACGGTAGTACTTTTTACACCATCGATATAAAAGGTGATGTTATCGTCGCCTTCGTTGAATTTTTTCTCCCATTCGATGGCATAGGTATGATAATTCCCTTCTACATCGGCTCTTGTTTGGCGATTGTACCAATTATTGCCCCTTGTGCCATTTTTTTCGCTTGTATGTGTGGCGTGCGAAATCATAGTTGGCTGCGAACCAATATGTTCCATAATATCTATTTCGCCACAAAGTGGCCATCGGGCAACACCAATATTTGAACCTAAGGTCCAGAATGCAGCCCATGTGCCTGCACCAGCAGGGAGGCTAATGCGGGCTTCCATTTTGCCGTACGTAAAGGCCACTTTATCGCGGGTATTTATGCGTGCCGACGTGTATTGATTGGTTTGATACGTTTCTTTTTTTGCTTCAATTACTAAACTTCCATTTTCGAAACGGATATTATCGGTACGACTAGTATAGTATTGTTTTTCCTGATTTCCCCAGCCACCGCCACCTGTTTCGTAATTCCATTTAGTAAGGTCGAGGGTGGTACCATCAAACTCTTCGGACCACACCAACTGATAAGGCAAATCAGTTCGGGTAACAGTTACAGCACAAGTAGTTACCAAAAGTGTATCAACTTCCACCTTAATAGTTGCTGTGCCACGCGATAATGCTTTTATTTTACCATTAACTACCGTAGCTACTTTTTCGTTGGACGAAGTCCAAACGGTAGTTTTGGGCATAGCACCAGCAGGTTGATAAGCAGGAACAAGAATTGTTGAATCGCCTTCGGCTATCGAAAGTTCTGTTTTATCGAGCGTAACTGATTTTGCAGTTATCACGGGCTCTTCCGTTTTACACGAAGTTGCCATGGTAAGAAATAATATGCCGATTATAGCAACTGCTTTTGAGCCTAATGTACGGTACATAAATTTATGATTATAAGCAAAATACAAGAAAAATCGTATTT
>CAIWIS010000127.1 GCA_903912795.1 uncultured Bacteroidales bacterium | reverse complement strand
TTCTTCACTTCAAATGCTTTCGGACAGTTAGCTCCGTCTAAAAAAACAATAGCGCCCATCGACCCTAAGTCAATTGACCTCACACAACCGACCCTGTTTTTGGTGCCTTATTCGCATCTCGACGATGTGTGGCGGTGGTCGTATCCACTGGTAATTCGTGATTTTCTGAAACATACCTTGGATGATAATTTTGCAGCCTTCGAAAAGTATCCGAATTATGTGTTTAACTGGTCGGGAGCTAGTCGCTATCAGATGATGCGTGAGTATTATCCCGAAAAGTACGAAGAACTTAAAAAATGGGTGGCAGCAGGTCGTTGGTATCCAAGTGGTAGCTCGTGGGTCGAAAATGATGTAAATGTTCCATCCTCCGAATCAAATATTCGTCAACTATTGATGGGAACACAGTATTTCCAACAAGAATTTGGTAAGGAAAGTCGTGAGTTTATGTTGCCCGATTGCTTTGGGTTTCCTTACTCATTGCCTTCGGTATTAAACCATTGTGGCATACGGGGTTTCTCTACTCAGAAGTTAACTTGGGGCTCGGCCAATGGCATTCCGTTTAATGTTGGTCGCTGGATTGGACCCGATGGAAAATCGATTATTGCGGCATTAAATGGAGGTAATTATGCTGGTGATCATAAAAATGTATATGCTACAGATATAAAAACATTGGAACGATTAAAAGCTAACGAACAAAAATCGGGACTTCCAATTGATTATTTCTATTTGGGTGGTGGTGATAAAAACAATGCCGACCGTGGCGGACAAATCCAAAAAGTGAATCTTGAAACACTTGAAAAATCTTTAGCAACATCTGGTCCCATTAAAGTAATTTCTGGGCAAGCCGACCTTATGTTCAGGGCTATTACCGATAAGCAAGCAACAAAACTTCCTACATGGAATAGTGAGTTGCAACTTATTGAACATTCCACAGGCGTGCTTTCATCGCAAGCTTATACCAAAAAATTAAACCGTGATGCCGAACTTTTGGCTGATGCCAGTGAACGTGCAGCTGTTTCGGCACTTTTACTTACAGGCGCAACATATCCTCAACAAACCCTGAATAATGCATGGGGATTGATGCTTCGCAATCAGTTTCACGATAACCTACCCGGGACAAGTATTCCAAAAGTGTACGAACACAGTTGGAACGATGGCATTATTGCTTTGAATCAGTTTGCCGGTGTGTACAAAGATGCCATTGGCGCTTTAGCTCAAACATTGAATACTGATGTGACAGGTGTTCCAATCGTAGTTTATAATCCGCTATCAATTAGTCGTAAAGAAATTACCGAAGCATTAATTCCGAACGCATTAGCAAAAGCAGAATTTATTGCTATTTTCGATCATCAAGGAAAAGAAGTTCCATCGCAAATTACAACTGGTTTTGATGGCTTACGTCGCATACTTTTTCAAGCAGATCTTCCTCCTGTTGGGGCAGTTGTATATTCCTTGCGCGAAGCAAAATCGCAACTTAAAAATGCCGATTTAGTGGTTAAAACAAATTACTTGGAAAACAAAAACTATCAGGTAAAAATTGATCAAAACGGTGATATTTCAAGTGTTTTTGATAAAAAAATAGGTAAAGAAATTCTTGAAAAACCTGTACAACTAGAATTCGGCGATGATTTTCCTGCCATAAAACCAGCTTGGCGCATTTACTGGAAAGACATTAAGAAGCCAGCTCGCAGCGTAGTAGCCAATCCTATTTCGGTTAAGATTGTCGAAAATGGGCCACTTCGTGTTGCTATTGAAGTACTACGCGAGCACGAAGGTTCAACATTCAAACAACGTATTCAACTTTCGGCTGGAGCTGGTGAGAGTCTTGTAGAAACATTGAACCAAATAGATTGGAAAACGCGTGGTACATTGCTCAAAACAGCATTTCATTTTACTGCCAATGCTCCCGAAGCTACTTACAACCT
>CAIWIS010000126.1 GCA_903912795.1 uncultured Bacteroidales bacterium | reverse complement strand
ACCAATCCCCACGTTGCCGTAAGGAATAACTGTTCCAGTAACTGCGCTTCCACCTATTGTAATTGTATTACTTCCAGAACCAATTGCGTTATAACCAATCACTGTTTCATTGGTTACATTATTAGCAGATGCTTTTGTATTGCTTCCAATATAAGTTGAATTGGTCGCAATAGTCAAAGCAGTAGAACCATTGGAAAGGTATCTAGCAGATTGATACCCTAAAGTTGAATTACCAGTACCAGTTGTATTACTTCGTAATGAAGAAGTACCAACTGCTGAGTTATTAGCACCAGTTGTAACTGAATTTAATGATAATGCTCCAATAGCAGTATTACTATTTAAACCTTGTGATCTTAATTCTGAAAATGCCCCTGCCGTCATTACGTTTTCAATAATATCCCCAGCCAACCACGATCTAGCTAAAGTCCCTTCTGCATTTCTAGTTACTGTTAATACGTCACCGCTTCTAGCTGTACATAATACAATTTCATTGTAATTAGATGTAGCAATATCAGTAATTAATATTCTAAAATAATTACCCCCAGATGGATTAGGAAATAATGCTCCAGCACCAGGAAACAAAGTAATAGTTGTAGCACTTGCATTTATTGGAGAAGCTAATACCGTTTTGGCAAAATTAGAAGTTAATTCTAAACCGATCATATTACATTTACCTGATAAGTGAATTGAAAAGGTAACGGCAAAATACCGCTATCAATAGCATTTTTTAACATTATAGCAGAAGGTCTTGTGATAACATTTACTGAAGTAACTTCAGTTTCTCCATAATGCGTAACGCCATATTGAATACGTCCATATTGTGCGGAAACTAAAGTAGTTACTGAAATATTTGTGTTAATAGTAATGGTAACAAGACTTCCAGAAAAAACAACGCTTACATTTGGAGTTGTAGATATGGCTGGAGAAGAACCATCAAAACCAAGACAAAAACGTACAATTCTGCGTTTTAACCAATTAATTGTAAATACTTGCCCATCAGCTTTGTAAAAAAACCAAGTAACAATACGTTTATAATAATCATCAGTTATATATTGTGGCGTACCAGCAGGTGCTTCATCAATACCGTTTAAAGGTATGGTATTCATTGCCCATGAATTTAATGGCGCACTCCATGCCAAAAAACCATTAGCAA
Source organism: uncultured Bacteroidales bacterium (assembly GCA_903912795.1). Taxonomy (GTDB): domain Bacteria; phylum Bacteroidota; class Bacteroidia; order Bacteroidales; family Paludibacteraceae; genus Paludibacter. The sequence continues at coordinate 5,248 of CAIWIS010000126.1, read as the reverse complement.
TAGTTGGTCTAGGTATGCCATATAATCCTGTTGCCACCCAATCTAGCATAGTGCCTGATTGCACAGTATAAATAGGAAGATTGATATTATTAAACCAATCTAAATATTCTTGCGTCATTGTATTGTAAGCACTTACAAAACTTTGTAAGTTTACATCATCAGCATACTGAGTATATAAATACGATGGCAGGATTTTAGTTAGCATTACTTATCCCTGTTGAATAGTAATGGCATTTGAAGCCGCATAGAAATAGCCTTCAATATCACCGGATATTGCGCCAGTACCAGCATCAGGGGCAGTCAAAATACCATTAATAAACACGTTAATAACCATTCTAGTTATTAAATTAGCAGGAATTAATGTTGCAATAGATGCTGTAAATACAGTTTGCATGGTGAAAATATTAATAGGCTGTCCAACTGTAATGCTATTAATATATTCAACTAATGCAGGTGCAGCTAACTGAGATACTGCATTATTAGTAACAGCATTAGTAGCTACCGAATTCCATACAAAACCAACAGTTACAATTTGCTGTGGTGGAATTACATAAGTAACTGTATAAGTGTCTGGAGAATCAATAATTGAAATACTATTATTTCTTAAATTTGGCGTACAAATACCGCCCGATACATAAGTAGGATAAGCGGTTGTATTAACGCCAATACTAAATGTTTTTAAACTAATGACAGTAATGGTCAAAGGTATGCCATTTAAAGCCGTCATGCCTACTATACCGTTGATATAAACAACTTGCCCTGTAGTGTATCCATGATTCAAATTAGTTGTTACTACACCAGCCGCTGCTTTGGTAATACCTGTAACATTAAGTACAGATCCAACCAATAAAGATACGTCAAACAAACCTTGATAGATTGCATAAGCTTGTGCGTATAAATCACCACCACCTACTAATATTTTCCAGCCACCACCATTAGCAATAGTTTGTTGTTGAATAGATATTAATCGAGATTGAACACCAGCCACATTATTCAATAATGTTTTGACATAGGTTGGCATACCTTGAGCTGCAACAAGCCCTGCATTAATAACTTGCGCTCTGTAGTCATCAGTTGTTTGTACACCTGAACTTGGTGTACCGGCAATAAGATTATTAACAGATAATGTAATGTAGGTAGGTACTGAAGTAATTAATTGATTAACAGTATTAATAGGCACTGCCCATGAGCCTGTTACCGTTGCTAAACAATATAGCTCAACAGTTACACCACCAGATCCTATTACGCCACCTGATTGCACTACATATTGGTATGTGCCATCAGATACTACAAACCCTTCAGGGATAATAAATCCAACCGATCCTGTAAAAATAACATTTACACTTGTATTGGTGACAGCATCAGCTTGTACGCCATAGATTTGACCCAACTGATTTAATAAAAATTCATTTGCACCGTATGGCGTTAATGAATTAACCAGCTCAACTCTAGCCGCATCAATAATGCTAACTGCTCCAACATCGGTAGAACTTATATCTTCAATTAATGAACCAGGCAATTGAGCAGTATAGCCCGGTGTTGTTGAAGCTACTAAAGCAAGTAATTGAGCTAATAAAGCAGAGGGTGCTTGTGGCTGTAACCCTGCTTTTGTAACAACTGTAGGTATTGACATTATTGAGCAACCTGTGTATTGATTTTAGCTCCATTATGAAGCGTAATGGCTACATTGTAAACAGGAATAGGGGTTGTATCTTTTGAAATAACTAAACTAGCAAAATACCCTGAAAACTGTGCTTGTGTTTGATTTACATAGAAATCAGGGAATACGCTAGTCACCACTGATTGCTGTGCGTTGATTCCATAATTTGCCCAAAATGGCGATTCATTAATATTAAGTTTTAAACACTGGCATAATGTAGTAACCATAACTGCATCATTTAAACCATTGCTATCTGTAGTTATTTCTTGCCAAGTTGTTGAGCCAGCTACTCTTCCCCAAGTTCTCATGTTAATTCTACATTAGATGCAAAGTTACTAATTAATGTTGCTCCGCAACCAGTAGTAGCACCCAATATAGCTACAGGAATACCACCTACCGTTGCCTTTGTTGCACACCCTGAAACAATTGGTGTCGTATAATGATAAGGAATAGGACAAATGTGCAAATCGCCTAATAATGCAACTGCACCTCCACTTGTTAAAAATGTTGCACCTGATGCAGTAATCATTGTTCCTCCATGAGAGGATATTGTTCCAAGTATTGCTGTATTATCCATTATGTCACCGTCAAAACACCTGATACATTTACATCATGTGCATCCAAAGTTCCAGATATGCTAACATCACTATTAAGATTTATTTTTGATGAAGCGTTTAAATTTATTGTTGGAGCAGTTATTGTTATTGGATTGGTAGCATCAATACTTATTGTCTTATCAGAATGTAAAGTTATAGAAGTACCAGCCGTTAATGCTATTGTTGTTTTTGCGTGTCCTGTTATATTTTCAGGTGTTAATGTAATAGTAGATTTTGATTCAGTATCCCTTAATACTACACCATTTGGCGCATAAATAGTAACAGCACTTATATCAACTTCACTCCAATTTACATTACCAAACGGAATAAACACTAATGCTGATAAATTTCCTTGTAACACAAGTGATGAAGCGTTATCACCTTGCCCACTCATTGCTGACAAACTAGCAGATGCGCTTGTTACAAAACCTTTATCCCCTTCTTTAATAGGGTAACGGATATATTCCGCACCAGCTAAAGGTACTGTTACCTGTGGCAATGTATATGTTGTGTCAGTTTTTAATTCAAATTTAACGGTAATCATTGCACCTTGAACTGATACAACAGAACAAGGTAATGATTTGCCATTCATTGCGTTAGCCGCATCTATCTTGCCATCAGCAAAGATGTTTAATGAATTATTAAGCGGTGTTTTGTAAGTATTATCACTCATAATATTTCAGTAACGATAGGTATTGATGGTAACAATGGAGTAGTAACAACCGATCCTGAAGGCAATACTGTAGGTAACGGTGTCCATACATTTTCTAGGCTAGTCAAACAGGCATTTATAACTGTTATCCATGCGTGAGCATCAGGGCTTCTAAAATTACCTGTATGCCTTACCATTATTACCCGTAGATTTTGACCTTGAAATACACTTGATTGCATAATCCCACCTGTTGTTGTGGCATTAATAGAACCTGGTATTGTTATGATTGGCGTTTTTGGCAAAGTAACATAAGTATTCAAGGCTATATCTGCTCGCATCGGGCAGGTTATTTGTATGGTTTCCGCATCAATCCATGTGGGTTGACCCATAAGATCAGTAAATTTAAGATTTACTGTTGATTTACCTGTGCTACTTGTATCATCCCAAATAATTATGGAGTTTAAAACTCTACTTATAGTTATTCCATTGTAAGAATTGCCTAAAATGTCATAACTAATAGCATTAACATACTGAGATAACTGATTTAATGTTGCACAAAAATGAGTAACATCACTGCCTAATACTAATTTAGAACTAAGGTTAATATCTAGGTAAAGACCAGGGTACGCTCTGTTTAATGTTTGAGTTAATGCTTGTGTTAAGGTCTGACCTTTTTTCCATTCAATAACAATGTTAGATGGATTATATTTAGTACCTGTATCAGACTCAATAATCATATCAAGAGTCATGGCAGTGCCAATCCAATTAGCAAATGATCGAACAACCCTGCCGCTTGCTATTAATCCAGCTTGATTGGGATTTGCTAAGGGTAATCCTTTTTGAAAACCTGCCCATACTAAAACACTATTGCCAGTTAATTGTGAAGCCTGTGATATATCTTCAATAGGAATACCCCAAACTCTGACATAAGAGGCATTTGTAGCAATAGTATAACTGACAACCTGTAGATCAAACTCTACATTTAGGGCAGACATAATTGGATTGCCAAGTCTATCCTGACTATTGTAGCTTTTATACTGGAAGCCTTGAGAATTAAAAAGCTGAATACTGTAGTATCTCAACTTATTACCTCAAAATTTCCAGAGCTATTTCTATAAATCAATTTACTTGTAAAATAACCACCTGTCATTGATATATTTTGATTATCTGGTGAGCCAATTAAAGGCAAACATACAACTAATGTGCCGTACAAATCACTAATATTAATATAATAGCGTTGACCGTAAACATTCCAATTAACAAGCACTGTGTAAGTTTGACCATCTAAAATAGGTTGAAAGCTAAAATTAGATAGCGCAGTTGGATTAAAAGTAAAATAAGAAATGGTCGCCATTAAATTATTGCTCCAAGCAATCCTGACCATGTTGGGTTGCCAACAATAGGTAGTCCACCTTCTAAAGATTGCATAAAAGAACTAAATGATCCTGCATCTTCAAGTGTTATTAAGGGTTGCACAAAATCAAAACGCCATGCCGTTTGCACTTGATTAGATTCACCACCTGTTGCATCAGTCATTGCAGTTAATATGCAACCAGTATAAATATAAGATGGTGTAACAACTGTATATGTGCCACCACTTTGATGATGATAATCTAATGTTTTCTTTAATGCAGATATTGTTGCCAATTTAGTAGCATACCCACCTGTTCTTTGTGCAGGGCAAACCATTAACATAGATATATTATTAGGCTGTTTAATGATCGCATTAGCCGCAATAATTTGATTGGCAAACGGATAGCTTCCTATTTCATTTTTAATCAATGTAGAACCTGCTAGAGGCATCCAATGGGCAAAATATTGGTCAACATTAGTCAGTGCGCTTAAACCGTTACCTTGCAACAACCCTGAAACTAAACTAGGTGCTTCAGTTAAAGCTACAATGGGTAAATAGCCACCAATTAATTTTGCAATACCATTGGTTAAAATAACAGGTGAAATTTCGTAGCCAAGTCTAAATGCTGTCCTTAACGCTGTACTCATTTATTGCCCTCTGACCTGTGATGCAACCGTTGCACCTGTCGCATTATAATTAGCTGGTATTTGCGATGTTACATTAAGATTGATAGTTGTTGCTTGTTGGATAACTTTATCTTTCCAATTTAATGGAGGCAACATATTTGTATTAGGGTTTGACATAGAATTACTTGCAAGATCAGTAATCCCCATAAGAATACTACTTATAAATGCAGAAGATATATCTACCATGCCTTCTGTAAGCGTAATGGCGGCATTGGGTTCACCACTTTTAGTAAGTTTATTTACTTTAGTAAATTCATTATTTTTAGTAAATTCATTTAATTTATTAATTTCATTATTTTT
>CAIWIS010000125.1 GCA_903912795.1 uncultured Bacteroidales bacterium | reverse complement strand
GCCGTTGCGTGCTTAACAGGCTGTCCATCAGAAGGCCAACCTACCTCAGTAATGACAATGGGTTTATTGGGATATGCCGCTTTCACTTCGTTGTAGCGATCAAACACATAATCGACAGCGTCTTCAGCCGCAATGCCTTCCCAATACGGCAGAACGTGAATCGCAATAAAATCCACTTCATCCACTAGTTTTGGATGTTTAATCCATACGTCCCATGTTTCAGATGTACTGACTGGACGATTAGGATTGGTGTGGCGTACCTCACGAATATAGCCAATTAAAGCATCTTCGGTCACATCACCACGCAACAGCACCTCGTTGCCGACCATTAGACGAATTAACTTGGGATTGTATTTTTTGCTAATTTCAATGAGCGTATCAACTTGACGGCGATTTTCGTCTAAATCGACTCCAATCCACGCACCAACGGTTGAATTTAAATTATGTTTCGCCGCGAGTTCAGGAATTTTATCCAACCCTTTTTCTTTGGATACGTTATAAGTTCGCACCGCAAACACTTTATCTCTTAACAGTTCAAAATCATTTTCAATTTCTTGTGCACTGGGAAAAGTGTTACTCGTCTGCGTATCTTGCTTTCGCAGAGGGTCGTAGGTGACACCCATGGTGGTTTTTGTCCATGACTGTACTTGCAGCGGATTGTTAACGTAACTCCAAATACTAAAGTTGACCGCAAGGAGCAGCGTTAAGGTTAATAAAATTACAAATTTTCTTATCATTTGGGAAAGAGTTAATGTGAAAATAAAGAAATGGCGAGTTGTTTTTTATTTAAGCAAACTTCGATTTTTATAAAGCAACATTTAATAAAGAAATTCCCACCCAACTAAAGCAGAGTAAGGTACATTTGCACTGTAAAATCCTAAACAAAACAGCGAAATCAATTCAAAGTCAATGTTTGCAAAGTCATGGTTTTATATTCTTTTAGCTTATGCTTAACTTTAATCATACAATTATATTATTCTTATCACACAAAACAATGTCATCGTAACAAACTGAACTCAAAGACCCCGCTATTCAAGCGAACTAGGTTTAATTCGAGCATACCAGCCATAGTATAAAGCATACGCAACTAAGAAAACTAAATAGCCCGACCATAAAATATCCGAGACAAAATGCCCACCTGCCGTCATGCGGGTAAATCCCATCGTCCAAGCCAAACCTAAGGTTAACGCTAAATAAATTAACTTATGATTTTTCGCTAAAAAATACACTGCAAAGAATGCATATCCGACTGAACAATGTCCACAAACAAAGGATTTATCAAGGGTATGCCCAATTTTAACCGGCGGAATATATTGAAATTCGCCACCAAATTCTTGTATATGCACTGGACGTGGTCTACCCCAATGATCTTTAACAATCAAATTCACCACCAGTCCAGGCCCTAAAGCAATCACCAGTAAAACATACAAAGCTTGGCGACGATAAGGACGACTATGATCATGAATATGACTTAACAAAAATATCGATAGCGCTGATACAACTATAGCCACTATAAATGGTAAAGCGTAGTCAAACAAAAGCTTTAAAAACCAATGATGCTGTAATGGCCAGACATCACCAAGTTTTTCAGGATGATAAAAAATAGCCGCTAAACGATAATCCCAATCAGTCAACCAAAACACCAAAGTGGTAAGAATGGCTAAAAGTAGCACAATAATTAATTCATAAAAACGACGATAAGGGGTCATATCAATGTTCAAGTTTTCCAGATAGAGCCGATTTAGGCCATTTTTGTAAATTTTCAGCTAAATAGACAAAATAATAGGAATTAGCTTGATTAGGATTGATCACTTTCGTTACAAAACAAAAGCTTTCGAATGCTGACTTTAACTCAGCAGGAACTTGTTCTGGACTTTCACTAATGACAATTGCATTTTTACCCATAAATTTTAATGGAGCATCCCAACTTTCATATTGAGAAACCATTTGTCCACTCGTTTCAAAACGAAACACGGATGGATGATCTGGCAAATAAAAACCTAATTGACTTGCCAAATATCGATGCCCTAAAGCCACGACAAATGAATTTACATGAAAATCCATCATCGGATTTTCATGCTTTCATTTTGTGATATTTGAAACCATATTGAAAACCACCTTATTCGCAGAAAAGATTTAAACAAATTGGTTTTCGTGATTTTATGTTTATCTGATTGCAATACTCTACTGACTTTTTTTAAGCTTATTTGACTAATAGCGACAATATAGCTAAAGTCATAAATTCAAAAAAAATCGCACTACGCCAAAATAGCGCG
>CAIWIS010000124.1 GCA_903912795.1 uncultured Bacteroidales bacterium | reverse complement strand
ATGTATCTCATATTGATTTAAATAAATTATATTCCTAAACAATTAAAAAAAAATATCTTCGACCTAATGCTCTGCATAAAAAAAATAATTTTAATTATTTTAATTATTACACCAACAATCATATTTTCCCAATCAAAGAAAATATCTCGTTGGTCATTTATGCCTGAATATGGGTACAATGTTTTCGACGGCGATATTAATCAAGATTTATTAAATGTCATCCCCACTTCGTTCAGAGATATTACTTTCGGCGCCAATATTGAATATGCATTAACACCAACTTGGGGTTTAGGTATTGATGCTTATTACTTTCCACTTAGGGCAAAAAATAATAGCCCTACAGCAATGTATATCAATACCGACCTTGTAAACTCTGATTTTTTAGCTACCATTAATTTTACTCGATTAATTTTTCCGAATACAAAATCGAAACTTTTTGTACTCGGATCAATTGGTATGGGTTTGGCATATTATACCTACGATATTCGTTATTTTCCAAGTAACGATGTTATACCTGATGATGCCACTTATGTTGATGTAAAGTACAATGGTCAAGTTCGCCCCATTCATTTAACTAAGAGTGGCGTTATGAAATATGGTGTTTCGGTGTCAACTCCAATTACTTTTTCGCTCGAATATAATTTTAGTAAACCATTGGCTGTTGGAGCTAAAGTACATTACAGAGCCTATGCCAAGGACAATCTGGAAGGTGCTACTTACCTCAACTGGGATGGCGTAACCAATGATTATATCGGTGCCGGAACAGTTTACTTGCGCTATAAATTTAATTCCATTAAACGAGACCACTTACGGAATATTACCAATAGAGAATGGGATCCAGAACCTAGCTTGGCTATGATAGAAGAGGTTAAGAAAGATATGGCTGGGTTAAAGCGTAGGGTGGATACGGTGGAGAAAAAAGTGAAAGATTTAGTACCACGTGTGAAAAAGCTCGAAGACTTGATTGCTAATGTTGGACCTGACTCCGACAACGATGGTGTTATTGACTTGCGCGATTTAGATCCGAATACACCTCCGAACACAGTAGTTGATTTTTACGGTAAAACGCTTCCTGTACAAGTTCAAAAAGAACAAAAAAGTCAGCGCAATAAAATTGAAATTCCTGACGATATTCCTGCCGTTTATTTTGATTTTGATAGAACAGAACTCGACAACGATGCCTTAATTACCATCAGCAAAGTGGCTTCGCAAATGCGCAAAGATACTTCGTTGCTCGTTGAAGTGCGTGGCTATTGCGACTTTTTGGGCGATATGACGTATAATGAAAGTTTAAGTCAGCGTCGCTCCGATAGGGTGAAGCGCGAATTGGTGAAAATTTGGGGCATTGCTGATGATAGAATCATTGCCAATGGAAAAGGAAAAATAATACTACCTCAAATGAAATACCGTCCGAACCGTAGATGTGAATTCTTTTTTAGCAATGATATTGTAGATGTACTGAATCAGTAGTACATTAAGTTTGCAGTGAACAGTTTGCAGTAAAAAGTAAAAGACAATTTCATATTTAATAAATTCCACCTTTAATTTTCAATTCTTCAAATTTCTAATTTCTAATTTTAAATGCAACCAACCATAATCGACTTATTAAACCAGAGTGTTGACAAATATGCTGACAATCCTTTTTTATGGGAAAAAGGCGACAAAGGCTATCAACCTACTACCTACGCTGAAACAAAACATCAAGCTCACATATTGGCTGCCGGCTTAATAAAACTAGGTGTAAAGTCGGGCGATAAAGTGGCTTTGCTATCCGAAGGCCGAAATGCATGGATTATTGGTGAGTTAGGTATTTTACATGCCGGTGCTATCAATGTTCCATTGTCGATTAAGTTAGAAGAAAGCAACGATTTGATATTTAGATTGATGCATTCCGAAGCTAAATACATTTTGGTTTCTGGTTCGCAATTAAGAAAAATTAGAACTATTGCTTCGGCTCTACCTGAAATTAGAAATGTGATTGTTTTCGATCCACAAGTTGATTACGAAGCAAAAGAAGTACCGCTTACTCAATTGCAAAAATGGGGGAAGGATTTTATTAAAAAAAATCCCGATTTAGTACAGGTTGTGGCTTCGCAAATAAAGCCCGACGATTTGGCAAATATTAGTTATACCTCGGGCACTACTGCCGACCCCAAAGGCATTATGCTCACACATCGCAATTATACTGCTAATGTGGAACAGGCATTAACGCTTATGACCATTCCGCCTACTTACCGCACATTAATTATATTGCCGCTCGACCATTGCTTTGCACATGTGGCTGGTTTTTATAGCTTTATGGCTTGTGGCGCAAGTGTGGGAACGGTACAGGCGGGCAAAACTGGTCTCGAAACATTGAAAAACATTCCTGTAAATATCAATGAACTCAAGCCCGATTTGCTGTTGAGTGTGCCAGCTCTGGCCAAAAACTTCAAGAAAAGTATCGAAACAAATATTAAAGCCAAAGGGCCTGCTGCTGAACGACTTTTCAATACAGCTCTCAAAATGGCCTATGCTTATAACAAAGAAGGTTTTAATAAAGGCAAAGGTGCTCAAGCGTTGAAAAAACCACTATTGAACCTATTCGATAAGATATTGTTTTCAAAAATCCGTGCAGGATTTGGCGGTAATCTTAAGTTTTTTATTGGTGGCGGTGCCTTGCTCGACATTGATTTACAGCGGTTTTTTTATGCCATTGGTATGCCGATGTTCCAGGGATATGGATTGAGCGAAGCAACTCCCATTATCTCGTCGAACGGACTAAAGAATCACAAATTGGGTTCGTCGGGATATTTAGTTTCACCATTGGAATTGAAAATTTGTGATACCGAAGGTGCAGAATTGCCAAACTTCGAAAAAGGCGAAATTGTTATAAAAGGCGAAAACGTAATGGCTGGCTATTATAAAAATGATAAATCCACTGCCGAAACAATAAAAGATGGTTGGTTACATACAGGCGACATGGGCTATATGGACAACGATGGTTTCTTATATGTGGTAGGTCGATTTAAAAGTCTGTTGATTGGTAGCGATGGCGAAAAATATAGCCCCGAAGGCATTGAAGAATCGCTTGCTGATAATTCGAAATTCATTGATCAGGTAATTTTGCACAATAATCAGGATGCCTATACTAGTGGTATTATTGTAGTTAACAAAGAAGTTTTAAAGAACTACGTTAAACATAAAAATGCAACGCTTGATTGGGCAAGTACCGAAGCAAAAGAGCTGGCCTTAAATAAATTACAACGCGAAATAAACGAATACAAAAAAGGTGGAAAATTCGAAGGAATGTTTCCTGAGCGTTGGTTGCCTGCCGCTATTGCTGTGCTTGGCGAGCCATTTACCGAGCAAAATGGTTTAGTAAATAGCACTATGAAAATCATACGCGGAAAAGTAGAAGAACGTTATGCCGACAGTATAGCCAAACTGTACGAAACTGGAGGCAAGGACATTGTAAATGCCGACAATATTAATGCGTTGATGTAGAATAAAAACACCTACTTGGTATTTTTACATCAAGCTAAATGCTTTTCAATTAATGATTTTAGTAATGGATAGTCGATTGGTTTTGACACAAAATCGTTGCATCCTACTTCAATGGCTTTTTCTTGTTCGCTAAAAAACACACAAGCCGATTGCGCAATAATTGGTACTTGTTGATTGAATTTACGTATTTCGGTTGTGGCCTCGTAACCATCCATTTTTGGCAAACGGATATCCATTAATATTAAGTCCAAATCAGGATTTTTGCTACAAATTTCTACTGCTTCCATTCCATCTCTTGCTATTAGCGGCTCGTCACAGTATTCTCTAACGGTTTCGGTAAGTAGAAACTCAAGCCCTTCGTCGTCCTCAACAATTAATATCTTCAGTTTATTCAATGCTTTGAATGCAGGCTTCTCAATTATTTCAGTTTCAACTACTTCATTCTCATTCATAATTTCAACACATGGTTCTTTTGAAAAAGGGATGGTGAAATAAAATGTAGTACCAATTTCAGGTTCACTTTGTAACCAAATTTTACCACCAAGCATTTCTACATACGCTTTGGAAATAGACAAGCCAAGCCCTGCGCCCTGGTATGCCGATTTATTGGAAATATCGGCTTGAATAAACCGACCAAAAATGGCTTCTTGTCGGTTAAATGGAATGCCATGGCCTGAGTCTTTTACAAAAAACTCCAAATACAATTGATTATTATTATTTCTTATCTCATAACCATACTCAATACTACCAGTATCCGTAAATTTGATTGCATTTTTAATCAGATTGGTCAAAATACCATATAACTTTTCCTTATCAGTACTAATACATGATTCGATGGAAGATAATGCACTTATGAAACTAAATTGCAACCCTTTTTTATCGGCTTCGGGTTTAAAAAACGCATGCAAATCCTCCAATAGTGTGTTTACATTTATGCTACTCATGTCAACTTCCATAACACCCGATTCAATTTTTGAAATATCAACAATATCATTTACAATATTGAGCATTCTTTTCCCGCTTAACTCAATAATATTTAGATATTTCGACTGGTCCTCGACTGATAAATTTGGCAGTTTAAGCAATTCGGCAAAACCAAGAATTCCGTTCATTGGAGTGCGTATTTCATGACTCATATTAGCCAAGAATGCTGATTTCAGTCTATCGCTTTCTTCTGAATGTTCTTTGGCTTTTACAAGTTCTTTGGTACGTTCTTCAACCGTTTTTTCGAGGTTTTTATTGGCAGCTATCACCATTTGTTTCTCATTATCGAGTTTCATGCTCAAATAAAAATTTCGACGCGAGTAAAACTCAATATTATAAGCTGCAAACATGCCAATAATATTTGCACTCATGTAAAAAAAATTGTTTGTGAGCAGCAATTCTGCTGAGATTTCTGAAAAAAAGTATGCTCCAATATTATACAATAGTAGTGTAAGCCAACCAGCTATTGTTGCTAAAAAAAATCGAAGTTTAATAAAAAAGTAACCCGCCGAAAATATTAGCATCATGCCACCATAATAAGCATAATTTTCGGGAGCATAAATAGTCATAACGCTTATACCGAGACCCCCTATAATAAAACTGACAAACATCAATGATTGCCAAATTTTATCAAAAAACTTGGTGAATGATAAAGTTAGTACAATTGTAAGTAATGGAACAACAATGAAAAAACGAATGCCTAGAAATATATGTGCATATTCAGGCACAATTAGCAAATCAAGAAAACCAAACAGGCTATAAAGTAGAATTACCAAAATGTATGCAATTCGAAATTGAATAATCGAATCGGAAAAGTATTTCTTCAAAAATAGGCGTTCATCCGCTTCTAAAAATGCCAAGGTAATTCTATTAAAATCCATTGACGATTGATCTTCATTTTTCATCTGATTAGAATTGATTTTTTAGTTGTCACATAGACGTTTCATCCTATTGTTTCTTAAATTGAATCCACATTGCGGCTTAATTCGTCGAATTTGGCTTTCATAGTTGGATTGCCATGTGTAAGTTTTTTCACGGTTAACTCCTCTGTTTTGTTATTGGCAAGCCGCAAGTTATTTTCGGACGAGAGTAAGGCTTCTTTTGTTTTCTGAAGGTGGTCGATGGTTTTGTCAATTTCATCTATCGCCGTTTTAAACTTCCGGCTTGCAAGCTCGTAATTGCGTGCAAATCCTTCTTTAAAATCATTCATTTTTTCTTCGAAACGCGTAATGTCGATATTCTGATTGCGCACTTGTGCTAATTCGGCTTTGTATTGCATTGAATTGCTTGCAGCATTGCGTAGAAGCGTTATAATGGGTATAAAAAACTGTGGACGAACAACATACATTTTAGGATATTTGTACGACACATCTACAATGCCCGTATTGTAAAGTTCGCTTTCGGCTTCGAGTAATGAAACCAATACAGCATATTCGCAACGCTTTTCAGTGCGATCCTTGTCTAATTCTTTCAGAAAATCTTCGTTACGTTTTTTAGTAGCTGTTTCGTCGCTTTCGTTTTTCATTTCGAACATAATAGAGATAATTTCGTTGCCAGCATCGTCCGTTTCGCGGTAAATAAAATCGCCTTTGCTGCCTGTGCGTGCATCGTTATCCTTTTCGAAATAAGCTTTTTGGAAAGCGGTGGAACGCAGCTTGTTGAATTCTATTTCGCAATGTTGCTCCAATGTTTCGCCAAGCATTTTGGTCGACAGTTTGAGTTTCATGTCTTTACGCATCGTAATTTCTTCGTCTTTTAGGCGGATAATATCGTCTTTGGTACGGAGTTCGGCTGCATGTTTCTCGGCAAGCGTAGTTTCGAGAAGTCTCTTTTCAATATCTTTATTTTTAATATTATTGATCAGGTCATCGCGTTCTTTTTCAATTTTCTGAACTGCCTGTGCAATCGAAAGTGTTTTATCCAATTCTGCCTTATCTATTCGTGCTTTCATTTCGGCTATCTGACTTTCTTTTTGCCCTAGCTGCTGTGTAAGTGCTAGCGTAGCCTTGGCTTTGAGGTCAGCAATTTCCTGCTCTTTACGAGCTAAGGCGTCCTGTATGCTATTTCGCAGATTGGCTTCGGCCAATTTTACAGCGTTTTCCTTTTCTTTATCGGCAATAGTGAGTCGGTTACGAACTTCTTCTTCGAACTGTCGGTCGCGTACTTGTTTTAGGATATTGGCAAATCCAGCCTCGTCGACCTGAAAAGCTTTGTGGCAATTGGGACAAATAATATCGTTCATATTAATTGAATTTTAAAAGCATTGAAACAGATTACAAATATACTGAATTTAGTTTGATATAAAGGGTTTACTTTTCAAGCATTTTTCAATTAATTGATTCGAAATAATTAATGATATGTTTTTGTTTCTTTACTAATTAATTACTACATAAAACAAAATGAACCAATTGTATGTTATAACGAACATATTAAATAATTAAAACAATAAAAAAACAAAATGAGAACAATTAAAATAGCAGGACTGCTTTTGATAGCAGCAATTGTGTCGGTATCGGCACAAAGGAATGAAATAAAGATTGCAAAATCATCGATAATTTGGACTGGCAATAAAATTGGCGGCTCGCATACTGGTGAGATAAAAATCAAAGAAGGGTATTTTGACATTAAAAAGAACGAAGTTATTGGTGGCAATGTAGTTATAGATATGAATAGCATGACAAATACCGACTTGAGTTCGGATGCTTCGAAGCAACGATTAATTGGCCATTTAAAATCAGACGACTTTTTTGGAGTGGAAAAATATCCTAGTGCCAGTTTTACCATTAACAAGTCAAGCAAATTGAAAAATGGCAAAGCCACTGTATCAGGTACACTTAGCATAAAAGGAAAAACGGAACCTATCACATTCGATATTGAAAAAAAAGGATCAGTTTATACTACACAACTAAAAGTTGACCGTTCCAAATTTGATGTTCGTTTTGGATCAAAATCTTTTTTTGCTAATATTGGAGATAAAGCAATTGACGATATTTTTATTCTCGACATTCAAATTGCGCTTTAACGACATCGGATTTTAATTGGCAATTTTTTTAGTTATTAATCAATAAAAAGGTGTCACTTAATTTATGTGGTAGCCTGTAGGAGGAACTATGAATAGAAAAACAATCACAATCGTATTCTTATTTTTATCGGTATCAGTATTGTTTGCTCAAAAAATAATTTCGCGCGATTTGCGTGTTGGTTTGGTAATGCAACAAACGCAATACCTATACAATGAAAATGGTGTGGGATTGGATTATACCTGTGAGCGACTGCTTGACAAAAAGATTCACATCAAAGCAACTTATTTATCCAGCCGATTAGGAAGTGCCATAGGTACAAATGCGCTGAAACAAGATTATTATGTGTTTGGTGCACATTATTATTTTATGTCGAAAAAAAGTTTGCAAATACTTGCCGGATTAAATACAGGATTGTTTGTGGTTGATTATGAAAATCCTGCATTCGATATACTACCTAAGTCGAGTGCTATTTTGGCAATCGAAACAGGATTGCAATACGATTTCAAGCTTCCCATAACTGCCTCGTTAACCGCAGGTTATAATGTGCGTAGTGGTAATGGTGTAGATATTCCGGGTTCGCTTTTTCCAGTATTTTACAAGCTGAGCATCATGTATCGAATCAAAGATATTTGAGACGACAGACAACCGACAATAGACTACAGTAAAAAGATTAAAAAATAATATTATGAAACTAGTATATACAATATTGATTAGTTGCCTAGCACTTATAGCTTGTAATCCGCAACCCGAGATAGATAATGCCACCATGCTGGATGGAAATCAGATAAACGATTTGTCGTTGACGCAGCCATCGAAGTATTTAGTTTCGGAATATATTGCTAATCCAACAACGGCTCAAAAAGACACGCCTGTAATAATTGCAGCGCATGGCTATTCGGCTACTACATTCGAATGGGATGAGTTGCGCGACCGTGCTAATCTGAAGAAAACTTTTTATGTATCGCAGGTTTTGCTGGGCGGACATGGTAGAGATTATGCTGACTTCAAGGCTGCTACTTGGGAAAATTGGCAAGAAGCCATAAAAACGGAATATCAGAAACTAACTACAAAAGGTTTCAAAAACATCTATTTGGCTGGCTCTTCAACGGGCGCTCCTTTGCTGGTAGAGATGATTAGTTCGGGTTATTTTAATGCGTTCACCATCAAGCCAAAGGGATTTTTCTTAATTGACCCAATTGTTGTTTCGTCGAACAAAACACTTACGTTGGTGGGCTTGGTTGGACCTGTTTTGGGTTATACTACTTCCATACTCGAAACTGGTGAAGCTGGAAAATGGTATGTTTATCGTCCACAAGAATCATTAAAACAACTTATGGCTTTAATTGACCTAACTCGTAAAAACCTAGAAAAAGGCATTGTATTGCCCACGGGCAGCAAACTCAAAATTTACAAAAGTAAAATTGACGCCACTGCCGACCCGGTAAGTGCTCCAATGTTGTACAAAGGATTAAAAACCAACGATGGTAAAAATGTGGAGATTGAAATGTATGATTCAGACTTACATGTATTTACTCGTTTGCGCGGACGAATTGGGGTAATAGCCAAAGATACTCAAAATCAGACGGCAGCTTTTTCCGATATGGAGTTGCAAGTTAAGCTTTAAACCAACTCGCCTGCTCCTTGTCGGATAACTTCGGGTTCATCGTTGGTACAGTCAATAATGGTGGAGTGTTCTACTCCGCCATAACCACCATCAATTACAAAATCAACCTGATTGCCATATTTTTCTTCAATTAGCTCTGGATCAGTAATGTATTCGGTTGTGTCTTCGTCGGTAAATATGGAACTAACCATAAGCGGGTTGCCTAACTCACGTACAATTTCGAGCGCTATGTTATTGTTAGGCATACGTATACCAACTGTTTTGCGGTTTTTGAATAACTTGGGCAACTTACTACTTCCGGGTAAGATAAAAGTAAAGGGGCCAGGAAGATTACGTTTCATCAACTTAAATGCAAAATCGTCCATCTTGGCATATTCGCTTACTTCGCTTAACTCGCTACAAATAAACGATAAGTTAGCTCGGCGCATGTCATGATTCTTAAGTTTTGTGATTGACTCCACAGCCGATTGGCAAAAAATATCGCAAGCCAAGGCATACACTGTATCGGTAGGCAGTATTATAACACCACCTGCTCGCAACGCAGCAACTATTCGTCGAATTTCGGCTGCATTCGGATTTGTATCGTATAACTTAATTATCAATTTTGTAATTTATTGATAGGAAATTCGTTGCAAAAATACAAAAAAAAATCCCGCAAACGAATTTGCAGGATTCTTATATTGTTTATTTTGATGTATTTGAATCAAAAAGCATCAATAATAGCTTTGAAATCAGCTACTTTCAACGAAGCACCACCAATAAGTCCACCATCAATATCAGGTTGAGCAAAAAGTTCAGGTGCATTTTTAGCATTACAGCTACCACCATAAAGGATAGAAGTATTTTCAGCAATTACAGCTCCGAATTTTTCGGCAATAATAGTGCGGATAAATGCCAACATATCTTGAGCTTGCTCAGTTGAAGCAGTTACACCAGTTCCAATAGCCCAAATTGGTTCGTAAGCAATTACAATTTTGCTAAAGTCTTCGGCCGATAAGTTGAAAACAGTTTCTTCCAATTGGTTTTTAACATACACATTTTGCTCGTTTGCGTTACGCACATCAAGCGCTTCGCCGCAGCAATAAATAGGAGTTAAGCCATTAGCCAAAGTCAACGCCACTTTGTCGTTCAAAATAGCACTTGTTTCGCCGTAATACTCGCGACGCTCAGAGTGTCCCAAAATAATGTAACCAGCACCAGTAGATTTTACCATAGCAGCACTAACTTCGCCAGTATATGCGCCTGATTCTTTGTTAGCACAGTTTTGAGCAGCAACACCCACTTTGTTAGCATCAACAGCAGCCACTGCACTTGCCAAGTGAATAAAAGGAACTCCAATTACTACATCACATTTTTGTGTTTCGCCAGCCAATGCTTCGTTCAATTCAGTAGCTAACGCCAACCCTTCTTGTAGGGTTTTGTTCATTTTCCAGTTTCCTGCAACAATGTTTTTTCTCATTTTTCTATTTATTATTTAGTTTGAATTTGCTTCGCGTTATTAGGGCTTCGCCGTTATTTGCTTCGCGTTATTAGGGCTTCGCCGTTAATAGGGCTTCGCACGTTAATAGGGCTTCGCCGTTATTTACTTCGCGTTAATAGGGCTTCGCCGTTATTTGCTTCGCACGTTATTAGGGCTTCGCCGTTAAATGTTTTATTTATTTTTAATTTCTTTCATTAAAATATTGGCACATTATCACATCAACACATTATCACATCAACACATTATCTCATTGGCACATTATCACATTATCACATCATCATATCATCGCATCAACACATTAAAAATCTCTCCAATGCCATTTGCCCATAATTGTACCATTTTTTATCAAAACCAATCCTGGATTGGCACGTATAATTGTTTTAAGTGTAATGGGATCCGATTTGTAAAAAGGGAATGTCACATCAGTTTTTTGCACAAATGCGTCAATGTCCTCGTCGGCCGAAGCGGTTAATACATAAAAACGAACATTCGTGTTTTCATATTTTTCAAATAACTTTTGTACGCGTTGTGCACCTTTGTCCGAAGCTTTGTTTAATTCGTACATCACAACCAAATAAGTATATCCTTCGTAAGCAATTATTTCAGGAACAATGTCTTCAAGTTGTTCATTGTAGATCGTGAAGTCGTGAATAAGCGGCTTGAAACCTTCTTCTACGAGCGTAGTTTTTTGGTCAACAAATACCCAAGTGGAGTCATCCTTTGGATAATTCTCCAAGCTGAACTCTTTTTGTGTACCGTTTTTTTCGTATATAAAAGTTGTTTCGTATTTATCGGCTGGCGCATTTTCAGGAATTTTCATTCCTTCGGCAATGTTAACTCCTTTTTTATATGGTAAAAAATCAATTTGTGGTAAATGGTTGAATGCATAAGCCGAAATGCCAATTCCAGTTCCAAGGAAAATAACCATGGCTATCCATTCGACCCATAATATAAAGAATTTTTGGTGCGGACGGGTTGTTAATAACACAGTGATTATTAGCGCCAACAGTACAATGTTTTTCGAGAAAGTTTCCCAATTCGATATTTTGAGTGCATCGCCAAAACAACCGCAATCCGAAACCGGATTTTTAAGTGCAATCCATAGTGTTAACGGAGTCATAACCAGCATAAAAAGCAGACCAAAAAAGGCTGTGCGACGAATTTGAATGGCAAAAACAAGATTTAACCCAATAAATAATTCGATGGCAGAAAGTGCTATAGCAAGGATTAAAGCATTATCCGACAGACTATAAAACATGCCACCAAGAGCCGTGAAATAATCCTGAAGTTTATAGGTCATGCCTAGCGGATCAACAGCCTTCACAAAGCCCGAAAACACAAACACAAGTCCGAACAAAAAACGGCTTGCATGCATAATGGTATTGCTTATTCTAGAATTTGTTTGAGACATAATATAAGTTTGTTTGAAAGATTTGAAGAGTTTGAAAAGTTTGCCCCAAACCCCTAAAGGGGCTTTAAGAGAAGATGTTATTTCAGACTAACCTTACATCCCCTTTAGGGGCTTGGGGCATTAATAGTTGTGTAATTATCATTTATTTTCCTCAATCTTTATCAACCCAAATACCGCATAATTAATCATATCAAAATAATTTGCATCAATGCCTTCCGATATCAATGTTTTGCCTTGATTATCTTCAATTTGTTTGGTGCGGTAAATTTTCATGAGTATCAAATCGGTGTACGATTCCATACGCATAGTGCGCCAAGCTTCGTCGTAATCGTGGTTTTTGGCCATCATTAAGTCTTTGGCTTGTTCTAAATATTTGGTATACAACTCAACGCCACGTTCATAAGTCAAGTCGTCCGATTCTGAAAAACCAAGCTCCAACTGAATAATACCAATAATGCCGTAATTGACAATAGCAATAAGTTCAGAGCGAATACCTTCGTCCACTTTTGAGACTCCTTTGGTTTCGATACTACGAATACGATTGGCTTTAATAAAAATCTGATCGGTAACTGATTGTGGACGGAGAATGCGCCATGAAGCACCATAATCCTTCATTTTTTTTGTAAAAATGTCGCGGCAAAGTGCGGCTACCTGATCGAATTGTTTTTCGGTTTGACTCATACTGACTTTGTTCGTATAATGAGATTGTCTTTCGAATTAAATAATCTAAATGACTGTATATTAGCATTGTAATGCTCTTTCTTAGAACCTTAAATTCGAAGTGCAAATTTACTATTTTTAATTGGATTTACAATCAAAAATCACAAGTAGTACTGTTTTTATGGATATTTATAATTGTTTCTTTGTCAAATCTTTTTAAAACAAAGCCATAAAATCGACAGATAAGTTTGATTTTTGTACCTTTGCAGAAAATAACAACCGAATGGGGCGAATTTTAGCAATAGATTATGGGCAAAAACGTGTTGGATTGGCAGTGACCGACCCCATGCAACTTATTGCCAACAGCTTGGACACAGTGGCTGCACACGATATATTGGCTTATATTTCGGCTTATGTGGCACGCGAACAGGTGGATAAATTTGTGGTGGGATTGCCCAAACAAATGAATGGCACCAACTCCGAATCGATGCAGTATATTGAGCCTTTTGTGAAAAAAATGCGCGAAATGTTCCCTGCCATTGAACTGATTTATGTGGACGAACGTTTTACATCCGTTTTGGCACACAAAACCATGCTCGATGGTGGTTTAAAGAAAAAAGACCGCCAAAACAAAGGCCTAGTCGACCGCATTTCGGCCACCATTATTTTGCAATCGTATTTAGAAACATTAAGATAGAAATTGCCCCAAGCCCCTGAAGGGGATGTTGATTAGTACTGAAAGGTATTTTCTTTAAGCCCCTTTAGGGGTTTGGGGCAGATTTAAAAGATTTATTCAATGATATTACCAATTCACACATTTGGAAATATGGTGCTACGCAAAGTGGCTGAACCAATTACCAACGATTATGCTAAGCTCAATGAGCTGATTGAAAATATGTACGAAACTATGCACAATGCCGATGGTGTTGGGCTGGCTGCACCTCAAGTTGGGTTAGGTATCCGACTTTTTGTGATTGACCTTGCGGCTTTTCGCGAAGATAAACCGGAGCTTGCCGATTTTAAAGTGGCGATGATTAATCCCGAAATGCTAGAGATGAGCGAAGATTGCGCACAAGCCGAAGAGGGCTGTTTGAGCATTCCCGGCATTCACGAAAATGTTGAACGTTCGTTATCCATCAAAATTAAATACATGGATCAAAATTTTGTAGAACATATTGATGTTTTTGAAGGATTTAAAGCGCGCGTTATTCAGCACGAATATGACCATTTGGAAGGGCATTTGTTTACCGACAAAGTTTCGCCATTGCGTCGCCAACTACTGAAATCGAAGATGAATAATATTGTAAAAGGACGTGCCAGCACTTCGTACAAAGTGAAGGCGGCATCGAAATAAACACACACAGCATATCTACAATGAGAATAGTTTTTATGGGCACACCGGACTTTGCGGTTGAAAGTCTGAAAACATTAGTCGAAAACAATTACAATGTAGTTGGAGTAATTACCATGCCCGACAAACCTGCTGGCCGTGGACATAAAATTCAGTTTTCGCCCGTAAAGCAATATGCCTTGGACAATGGGTTGACTATTTTACAGCCCGAAAAACTGAAAGATGAAACTTTT
>CAIWIS010000123.1 GCA_903912795.1 uncultured Bacteroidales bacterium | reverse complement strand
TAATAATCACGTTGTTGGAGTATTTTTCCTTCGGCACTTATCAATAACTTTGTTGCTCCGTAAAGTGGTGTACTCGGGTATTTTTTAAAAATCATTGTCATAACCCATTCCAAAATTATCACATTATCGTTTTGAGCAATGGATACAATTTCCATGTTTAATTGATGTGTCCGTTTTGTAAGTCGGTCGCACATGGCAGTAAAATCTTCAATTCCCTCCACACGTTGTATGGTATCCTGAAAAATTATATCTTTGTCGTAGTAAGGGAAAATATGAGACCAATCGGGTTTACCCTCGGTATTGTAGGTTTTCGACCACAATTCTTTAACTATTTCGATAGTTAGCGGTTTAAAAACAAATTCTTTTTCTTCCACGTTTATGTTGTATTAATTTTGTTGATGACAAAGATAATTTTTAATTCGAAATTTTAAAAATATAAACAAGATTTGTTTTTGTAATGTTCATACTCATTTAAATAATACCTTCTTATGTCTGTTATTTCATCAAAAAGTCTTACTCGATTTCTTTCAATTTTGAATTTTAAAAAGCTCATCCAAATTTCTTTGCGTAATCCTTCAAGAGCCAAAAAACTATATGTTTCAAAGCATTTAAAGGAGATTTTTTATGTAAACGAATTTCAAATAATGGAGAAACATGTAGTAACTTTAACACCCAAAACAATCGTTTCAAATATTCATATTTTGTTTTTTCATGGTGGTGCTTATTTATTGGAAGGAAGTGCCATGCATTGGAAATTGATCGAAACAATTGCGTTGAAAGCCAATTGCAAAGTGAGTTATATTGATTATCCTTTAGCGCCAGAATATACTTATAAAACCACTTTTACAATGGTTCAGCAATGTTATGATAAACTACTAACTAAAAATCCCAACGAAAGGTTTATGCTTATGGGCGATTCGGCAGGAGGTGGTTTGGCACTGGCTTTTGCTCAAAAATTGGCTGCCGAAAATGCAGTGATACAACCTGAAAAAATTATCCTTTTTTCGCCTTGGCTGGATATGTATGTACAAAATTCGGAAATCGAAAAGTTGGATAAAATTTTGTCAGTTGCGGCACTTCGTGATGCTGCAAAAGCATATTCCGGTGGTGAAGACATAAATCAATATTTGCTTTCGCCTATCAATGGAAAATTCGAAGGATTAGGAGAAACGTTGGTTTTTTATGGAACGCATGAAATTCTTTATAACGATTGTCTCAAATTAAAAGATAAAACAGCAGGGCTCGAAAATTTTAACTTCCGTGAATTTGCCGGAATGCAACACGATTGGGTTCTTTTTCCAATTGCGGAAGCTGATGAAGCATTGGAAATGGCGGTTGAATTTATAGTCAGGTGATTGTATTTTAACTTTTTTATTTTCCATAAAGCATTAAAATTGTATTTGTATTGACGAATTTATTGTAAAAAACGTCAGTATAATGACGAATTTATCGAATTAATTTTGTATTTCCGATTTCATATTGTACATTTGCAGCATTAAATATATTCATTATGAACACAATAACACGCATTTTACAGTCTGAAATTGAAAAACGAATGCAACCGGGCAAGGTTATGCTTCTTTTTGGTGCCCGGCGGGTTGGGAAAACCATGCTTATAAAATCCATTGCTGAAAAATTTTCAGGCAGGAAAATGATACTTAACGGTGAAGATACCTCAACTCATTTGTTGTTGCAGGACAGAACTTCTACCAATTATCGAATTTTGCTTCAGGATACAGATTTGCTCATTATTGACGAAGCACAAAATATACAGGAAATTGGTTTAAAGTTAAAGTTGATAGTAGATGAAATTCCTACTGTTCATATTATTGCAAGTGGTTCATCTTCATTCGATTTATTTAATTTAACCGGAGAACCTTTGGTGGGGCGCAGTCAAACTTTTTATCTTTTTCCATTTAGTCAGGAAGAATTACTTCAGATTGAAAACCGTGCCGAGGTCATTCAGCATTTACCCGAAAAATTGATTTATGGTACTTATCCTCAACTAATTGATTTATCATATCAACAAAAACAAGAATACCTATCTGATATGGTAAATGCGTATTTATTACGCGATATTTTAAATGTTGAAGGATTAAGAAATAGTAATAAATTGCGTGATTTATTACGCTTGCTCGCTTATCAGGTTGGAAATTTGGTATCGAACGATGAACTTGGTAAACAACTTGGAATGAGTAAAAATACTGTTGAAAAATACCTCGATTTGCTTTCACAGGTATTTGTAATTTATAAACTTCCGCCTTTTTCAGGTAATTTACGGAAAGAAATTTCAAAATCAAGCAAATGGTACTTTTACGATAATGGAATCAGGAACGCTTTAATCAGCAATTTTTCTTCTTTATCTATTCGTACCGATGTGGGGCAATTATGGGAATCGTTTGTTTTATCCGAAAGAGTAAAACGTAAACATTTCCATTTGCTTCCAGTAAATCATTATTTTTGGCGCACTTATGACCAACAGGAAGTGGATTTACTCGAAGTGCAGAATCAGGAAATGAATGCTTATGAGTTTAAATGGTCGGCTAAATCATCCAAAGTACCAACTGCTTTTAGTAAAATGTATCCGGATGCTTCGTTTGCTGAAATAAACAACCAAAATTTTATCAATATTATTGCTTAAAATAGTAATTTCGTCATTACAATGACGAAATTACTATTAAAATCGTCAACATAATGACGATTTTACCGAATTACTATTACTTTGTTTGTGCAACTATTTTAAATAATTTATCATTTCGACGTATTAACTCATTGGTTTTCATGGAGAAATACGTTCCTTTTTCTACTTTATCCACTGGTTTAAGTTGTACGCGTATTTCTTTTACATGGTCCTCGTAAGCACCTGTCGTTTCACCGGTAATCAGTATTTCGTCGCCCGCTTCGAGGTATTGAGCTTCCAATAAAAATTCGGCTACACCCAATTTTTGGAAAAAGTTGGTGCATTTGCCAACATATACTTTTTTGTGGGTAGCTTCCGAGCCATAATTCGCACTCCATTCGCCCAATCGCTGTCCGAGGTAATAGCCGTTCCAAAATCCACGATTAAAGACTTTGCTAAGTCGTATGTCCCATTCAGCCTTTTTCTCGTCTGTAAACGTCCCGTTTAACACCGAATCGATAGCTTCAGAGTAACAACCCACTACTGTTTTTACATATTCAGCTCCGCGGGCGCGTCCTTCAATTTTGAAAACCCGTACTCCTGCTCGCATCATTTCGTCCACAAAACCAATTGTTTTCAGGTCTTTGGGCGACATAATGTATTCGTTTTCAATCTCTAATTCAATTTCGGAATCTTTGTCTTTCACGGTATAACCACGTCGACAAATCTGATTACAAGCACCGCGATTGGCCGAAACATTTTTTTCGTGCAAACTCAGGTAGCATTTACCCGAAACGGCCATACACAAAGCACCATGGCAAAACATTTCGATTCGAATTAGCGCTCCACTCCTACCCTTTATTTGTTCATTTTCAATGGCTTGGTAAATTTCCGAAACTTGCTCCATATTCAACTCGCGCGCCAACACCACCACATCGGCAAATTGGGCGTAAAATTTCAAAGATTCCACGGTCGAAATATTCAATTGGGTTGAAAGGTGCACCTCCACTCCTACTTGATTGGCATACATCAACGCCGAAACATCGGCTGCAATGATAGCCGAAACCTGCGATTCTTTGGCTACATCAATTATTTCGCGCATTAAAGACAGGTCGTTATCGTACAAAATGGTATTGACTGTCAGATAGCTTTTTACCATATTTTCGTTGCAAATTCGCACTATTTCGCGTAAGTCTTCGGTTGTAAAGTTAGAACTCGATTTGGCGCGCATATTCAACTTTTCGATGCCAAAATACACCGAATCAGCACCAGCTTTTATGGCTGCCGAAAGACTTTCCCACGAACCGGCCGGAGCCATGATTTCGAAAGCCCCCCTCCCCCCGAAAGGGGTGTTGGAGTTAGTATTGTTTTGTATATTGGTCATTTTAAATATTTTTCTGTCAAGATATTAGATAATTCTTTTTAACATTAAAATTTCTTGGCATTTTAAATGAACCTTTAATTGTTTTCAATGTCGGATTAAGTTTTGTATTTTTTAAATTTTCGATTATAGATTTTTCTTTTCTAATTTCACGTTTTGTGTTCATAATCTTTTTGTTATAAAAAATAATCCCCAAACAATTATTCGGGGATTTGTATTTCGTTATCAATTAATCTATTAATTTCTGTTTGTAATTTAGGAATATGATTAATAATTATTGCCCAAATATTTTCATCTGAAACACTATCATATCCATGAATTATCTGATTTCTTAGTCCTACAATTC
>CAIWIS010000122.1 GCA_903912795.1 uncultured Bacteroidales bacterium | reverse complement strand
GGATTTATTTAGAGAACGAGTTACGAATTGGACTTTTTTTACAAAATCGAAAATGGCAAATAATAATTGTTATTTCACAAGACAGCTGTTGAATTAATGACATGAAATTAGAATGATTAATTTTAAACGCCCAAAAAGCAAAAAAAGCCACAGCAAGTTCGAGTAAAATTAAAGTTGTCTTGCAGTGGCTTTTATAGCTTTTTGATAATAGGCAGAGCGGTCACAGTACATTGTTTTTAGCTTCACGGCTAAGAAAAAAAAGAAGTCGATAAAGCTAAAACCAATGCACTGTAAGTTTTTTATGGCGGTTTTGGTTTTTTGGAGTATGTTTGATTGTAATTCGCCAGTTTTAAGATTTAAAAATAGCAGACTTAAATGTATTATTTGCATATTTATGGTAAATAATGAAATTAATATAGTATTTTATCAAATTTAGTTGTATCTTTGCATTGTAAATACAACTATAAAAAAGATAAGATTATGATTAAGGAATTTAGTTTCGGGAATTATCGGTCGTTCAAGGAAATCCAATCATTGAATATGACAGCTTCGAAAATTAATGAGCTAAACGAGAATAATATCATTGTACTCAATGAAAAGCAATCATTGCTTAAAAGTAAAGCCATTTACGGGGCAAATGCGAGCGGGAAAAGCAATATCGTAAAAGCTCTTGTGAGTTTTATTAAGATCATTAAAAATTCTGTTAAAGATGAAAAAGTACTTGACCTGATTGAGAATTTCAAATTATCGGTTGATACAGACAATGAACCCTCCTTTTTTCAATTGATTTTTGAAATTAATAGAATTCAATATCGATATGGTTTTGAAGTTACCGACAAAGAAATTAAGAGTGAATGGCTTTTTGGCGTTCCAAATGAAAGAGAAGTTTGCTATTTTGTAAGAGAAAACAATACGATTAACGATATTAGTAAACTTCATTTCGAAGAAGGACATAAACTCTTATCAATTTACAATGACAGCGAAGGCGAAAACGAGGTGTTTAGAAGCAATTCATTGTTTTTATCGGCGGTAGCAGCAATGAACGGAAAATTGTCAAAGCAAATTGTCAATTCTATTTTTTCAATCACAGTGCTTAGTGGTTTGCAAGACAAGCAGTTATACAATATCTCGGGGACAAACCTTAGAAATGAAGAGACCAAAAATAAAATCACTGATTTCCTGAAAATTGCGGATGTAGGGATTAATTCTTTGGATATTATTGAAACAAATAATGCTATTGAAAACAATTTGGTGAAGGAAGCTCCGGTAGAATATCTCAAAAAGTCGGAACACGACAATAAAATTGGTTCAGTCATTTCGATGCATGATAAGTTTAATTCCCAAAAAGAGAAAATAGGTGAAGCGAACCTACAATTTTTATCTTCGCAATCGGAAGGCACATTGAAAATGTTTGAGATTAGTTCGTTTATTATTAAAGCCATCGAAAATGGAGAGACTTTGGTGATTGATGAATTTGATGCAAGATTACACCCGTTAATCTCTAAAAAAATTGTCGAATTGTTTAATTCACAGGCAAATGGGTCGGCACAATTAATCTTTGTAACCCACGACACGAATTTGTTGTCGGCAGATTTATTGAGACGTGACCAAATTGATTTTGTAGAAAAAGATAAATATGGTGAAAGTCATTTGTACTCGTTGGTGCAATTCAAAGGCGTAAGGAACTCAGCTTCTTTCGAGAAAGATTATATTAAAGGGAAATATGGTGCAATCCCGTTTTTAGGCGATTTCAATCAACTCTTTAAATCGGAGAAAGATGCCTAAGAAACAATCGTATATCAAAAAGACGGATTTAATAGGTCAGAAACCTTGGTTGAAGAAAGTAAACGCTTCGGAATATAAAGTTGAAACAGTAGCTCTAAACAAGACTATTCTAATTGTATGTGAAGGACAAACCGAAGAATTGTATTTCAAGTCATTTCTTGTATCGACTTTGACTGTTAAACTGTTTTCATTGGGACAATCCAAACTCCAATTAGTTGAAAACACAAAAAGAATTCAACAAATTGAGCAATGTGATGAGGTTTGGTGTGTTTATGATTTGGACATAAAGCTTGATGAAGCTAACTGTATCCCCGACTTTGACAATTCAATTGCTAAAGCTAAAGAGTTGGGTTATAATGTAGCTTATTCAAACGATGCGTTTGAACTGTGGTTTTATTTACACTACCAATACACAGACAATGAGAATCATAGGACATTCTATTATGAGCAATTAAGTAAGTTTTGGGGTGTTAATTACGAGAAAGTTGGCAAAAAATGGAAATTCTGTGCAGAAAACTATAAACGTTTGCAAAACGACCAACGAGCGGACCAAAAAGAGGCAATAAACAGAGCAGAGAAACTGTTTTTTGCAAAACAGGAATTGCAATATCACAAGCAGAATCCGGTAACACTGGTTTATAAACTGGTTAAAGTGCTGAATGAAAACTTGAAAAAGTAAATAATATTTCAGATCTTATTGACTCGACAGTTAATACGACCGCAAATGAAACATACCCCTGCTCACCGTATGCTAATAAAACGCAAGAGCACTCAGTATCCAGCACAAGGTTACATGCTTCAGTGAGTGTGGTTATAAAGTGTGGTTATGCATGCTTAATAGCCTTATTTTTTAGTTAATTAACTGTTCCGATAAGTGTGCTTTTTCTCTGATTAAAGATTTAATGCAGTTGTAACGTAGATTGTTGTGGATATAAAATTATCCTTTACCTTAACTTTATTCTTCGGTTATTTTTAATTATTTTTGTGCACCTAATATACAACATATATTCATGAATACAGCCTATTTTATAGCTAAGCGCATTCACTTTCAGCAAGGTGCGAAAAATATTTCGCGTCCTGCCGTGCGTATTGCCATTATTGCCATTGCGCTTGGTATGGCTGTAATGCTTGTTTCGGTAGCTGTGGTAATTGGTTTTAAACAAGAGGTGAGGAGCAAGGTTGTAGGGTTTGGTGGGCATGTGCGTGTGAGTAATTACGACAATAACAATACATTCGAAACAAATCCTATTAATGCCGATACTCAGCTGGTAAAGGAAATTAAAAACATAAAATCGGTTGTAAGTGTACAAGCTTATATTACAAAACCAGGGATTATAAAAACCGATACTGAGTTTCAGGGAGTTGTATTAAAAGGCATTGATTCAAGTTTTAAATGGGATTTTTTTAAGTCGAATATGCTCGAAGGTAGTGTTTTGAATACAACCGATAGTTTGCAAAATAAGATTATTATTTCAAAATATTTGGCCGATTTACTGAAACTCAAACTGAACGATAGTTTTTTTGCCTATTTTATTAAAGACCAGATTAAAGCACGCAAGTTTGTAATCTCGGGCATTTATTCAACTAATTTTGTGGAATATGATAAGTTATTTATTTTAACCGATTTACGACATTTGCAACGATTAAATGGGTGGCAAAGCAACCAAATAAGTGGCTACGAAGTGCTTTTGTCCGATTTTGAAGCTATGGTGCCTGTGAGCGATGAGATATACGATGCTACCATAAAACTATCTCATAACGAAGGTCAGCAATATTATGTGCAATCGATCAAAGACCTTAGTCCACAAATATTTGGTTGGCTCGATTTGCTTGATATGAATGTATGGGTAATACTGGGTTTAATGCTATCGGTAGCTGGCTTTAATATGATTTCGGGGCTTTTAATATTGATTTTGGAACGAACAAATATGATTGGAATTCTCAAATCGGTAGGCGCTTCTAACTTCACGGTGCGTAAAGTTTTTTTGTATTATGCTGTATTTTTAATAGGCAAAGGCATGCTTTGGGGCAATGTAATTGGTATTGGATTGTGCGCATTACAATATTTTACGCATATTTTACCACTTGATCCAGAGGCTTATTATGTGTCATCGGTACCTATTGTTTTTAATTGGGGTTATGTGTTGTTGCTCAATGTGGGTACTTTTGTAGCTTCGGTAGTTATGATGATTGGCCCTTCGTATTTAATTTCCAACATATCACCTGCCAAAATTATTCGCTACGAATAATTTCGAATTACTATTAAGTAAATGTTCAAATATAATATACCATTTATTTAAAGACGAAAGTAACTCTACATCCCCTTTAGGGGCTTGGGGCGGCAAAAATTAATGTTATAACTGCCCCTATATCCCCTAAAGGG
>CAIWIS010000121.1 GCA_903912795.1 uncultured Bacteroidales bacterium | reverse complement strand
TAGTGTCTTTCACTACGATTGGTTAAAATAAAAGCTCCTGCTTTTAATATTAAATTCCAATATTCAAAGCTAGAGCTTTGCTTCTACCGCGACATAGCGAAAGACGCTATGCCGAGCTAGGGCCTTAGTATTAGCGGTTAGTGCTTTCGTCGTTCTATTTTTTTTGTCGTGTAAATTTAAAAGTAAATACGCCAATTTACTACTTTCAACAGCTTAGAATTATATGTTATACTCACCAAATGGAATTTCTACCTTTACCGTTGCACCTTCGCCCAATTTGCTGGTAATATCAAAAGTTCCACCCAACATTCTGACAAGTTCTTTCATGTCTATCAATCCGTATGAATCAGCTCCTCCACAGTTTTTAATATCAAAACCAACACCATTGTCTGAAATTTCAAGTATTAAATTGCCGGAATTATTATTCAACTTAACATTGACTTGAGTTGCCATGGCATGTTTAAGGATGTTATTAAGCGATTCCTGTAGTATTCTGAATAATACCAATCCTTCTTCGGGAGGAATAACTAGATTCTGTAAGTTGTTTTCAAACTTATATTTTAAATGGTGAATTTCCTCAAATTGCCTAAGATGAACCTCTACAGTATCTACTAAACCTAGTAGTTCAAGTTGATCGGGTCGTAAACCATTCATAATATTGCGTGCCGAATTTATCGTGTATTCAGTTTCTTTGATAAATTTTTCAATTACCGCCAAAATATCTATCTTCTTAACCATATCATCTCCTTTTAATATTTTGTTTCTAAATACACCAATATCCATTTTCAGAGCTACCAGAAATTGAGCCAGGCTGTCGTGAATTTCGAGCGCTATCAATACTCTTTCTTTCTCACGTACCCGTTGAAGGTGCGACGCAAAGTTTCTCAATTGATCTCTTGAAGATTTTAATTCTTCTTCTTCCCGCTTACGTTCGGCAATTTCAAGATCCTGTTTTCTTAGTAAAGAAATATCCGAAATGAAACCCTCTAAAACTTCTAATTCACCTGCATTGCTATAAACCCCACAACCTTGTTCCCAAACCCACTTTTCTTTTCCATCTTTTGTATGGATTTTGTACTCAACTTGCCAAAAAGTATTTTTGATTATAGCATCTTGAACCTTCTGCCAAACCATTTCTGCATCATCCCTGTGAATAAGATTTCCATACGAATTAATCTGATTGCCCTCCAGCTCATGCGGATAATATCCTGTAAGTTCAAAACAACCTTCGCTCATAAAAAGCATTGTCCAATCCCGATCATTCATGCAACGGAAGGCTAAACCCGGAAGGTTAGCCATTAAAGTAGCGAGTT
This sequence comes from uncultured Bacteroidales bacterium, assembly GCA_903912795.1. Taxonomy (GTDB): domain Bacteria; phylum Bacteroidota; class Bacteroidia; order Bacteroidales; family Paludibacteraceae; genus Paludibacter. The sequence continues at coordinate 6,880 of CAIWIS010000121.1, read as the reverse complement.
TACGCTGGCTTTCCATATAATTTTCTTCAGCCAACTTACGCTCGGTTATATCACGACAAACCGCAGTTGTGCCAATAACTTCATACAATGTGTTGAATCGCGGGGTTACTATAACGCTTTCATGTTGTATTTTATTCCCGATAGTTATAGTATATTCAAATTGCTCAAATTGTTTGCCCTTATAAATATTCTCAATAGCCTCATTCAATAGTTTTGAAATATTTGTTGGTAGTATCTCATCAAATTTTTTTCTGATAAAAGAATCAGGTTGAACATATAATTCTTTGATATCTCGTGCGTAATAGCCTTCGAAGCAGCCATTTAAGTCAATCTCAAAAATTATATCTTTCATTGATGAAAGAAGTGCATTAAGTCTGGCTTCACTCTGACTCAAAACTTCTTCTGCTTTTTTGCGTTCGGTGATATCAAGGGAAAATCCGTTGATGAACTGATCTGAGTCATCGAGAAACGCATACAGAGCGAACCACTTTGTTGAGCCATCAATCAGTCGACTTTCGATTTCATAGTCAGCGACTCTTCTGTTCTCGAGCAAAAGTGCTTTGAATTCTTCGTTTCTTTCCGGACGAACCCATCGTTGCGATATTAAGCCATAATTATCGAGGAATTCATTCTCTGTCTTGCATTCAAGCTGTCGTATAATGCATGGATTGATGTATTGGAACTTGCCTTCCATATCTCTTCTGAAGATTCCCATTGGCGCATTCTCAACGATATCCCGATATTTATTTTCACTTTCCTTCAGTTTTTCTTCCGCTCGTTTGCGCTCTGTGATATCACGAGCAGTTAATACGAGCATTCTTTTTTCACCTACCGTAATGATACTTCCATATATTAATGCATGAAACAACTCACCTGACTTTCGACGACCATTTGCTTCAAAATCCAATACTACCCCATCTCTATTGAGAATTTTGATTAATTCAGAGCGAGCGGTTAAATCTGCCCAAACATCTAATTCAAGGGCTGTTTTGCCAATTACGTCTTTAACAGCGTAACCGTAAACACGTTCAAAACCGGCGTTAGCATCAATTATTTCACTTGTTTCAATATCTGTAAGCGTTATTGCATCGGGCGAAATATTAAACGCTTTTGCGAATTTTTCTTCTGATAATCGAAGTGCTTGTTCTGCAATTTTACGATCGGTATCATCATTGAAAATGTTTAAAATTGCTTTATCATCATCGTAATCGATTATTGTAGAAGACATTATTGTGTGCCTAATTCCATTCTTTTTTGTTTTATATTCAATTTCAATATTGTTCACAACTCCATTTTCTTTCAATTGGGAAACAAATTCGCTACGCTGGCTTGGGTTAGCCCAGAAATCTGGCGATGAAAGATTGTCTATTTCATCAAATGTAACGCCAAAAAAATCAGCCGCCGCTTGATTAATTAAAAGGACTTTACCAACGAAGGTTGAAATTACAATAGGAAGCATGGCAGCATTGAGCATTATTTTATAGCGCTTGTCACTTTCTTCAGCTTTTGCTTTTTGCAATTCTATATTTTTATCAGTTTGTTGCGATTGTTGTACTTTTATAGTTTTGGCTAATTCGTTGGTTTGAGTGTCATTAGTTTGAATTAAAGCCAAGTCTAACTCTATAACATTTTTAAATTGAAGCAATAGTTTTACATCCAGTGACTTGAAAGAATTTTCCTTATTATCAAGAATGCAAAGAGTACCAAACGGTTGATTATTAGGTAAATTTAACGGAAACCCCAAATAGGCAATCATTCCCAATTTTATATCGGGGTTCTTATCCCAGTTTTTATCTTTTAAGGCATTGTTGATTGATAATTTATGTTGTGTTTTTATTACGGTTTCGCAATACAAACCATGCCATTTTTCTTTATCTCCCACATGATATGGATTATTCTCCGATTGACTTGAGATGAAAACTTTCCTAAATTCATCTTCAGTCTTCATCACTAAAGCTGCAGGAACTCCGATACTTTCTGCCAGAATATCTGCGATATCCTGCCACTTCTCGATCAGCCATTCAGGTAAATTTTCGAAAGTGTTTTTTTGTGTTTTCATTGTATACATTCTGTTAATTGCAGTTGTCTTTTTTTTCTAGCATTACCGCTAACATCTCAAATATGTACTATATTGCACATACATCCGTATTAGTTTAGCCGTTTTATTGCACATTCCCGCCTTAATTACCGTTAAGTGCAGTAGTGTGTTTTTTTCTGCTCCGCAAATATAAACATAATTTTGATAATTTTAGGGGAATTATAAAAATATTTAGTGGAGGTGTTTGTGTGTTTTTTGTGTGTTTAAAGCCCTACTCGTGGAGCTTCGGGTGGGGCAGTTGCTGCTGGGCATTGGCGGGTTTATTAAAATCATCCCCCATTCTATCTTTAACATAGGTTCAACCCTCTAAAACATCCGAAATCCTATCTTTTACATAGGTTCAACGCTCTAAAACATCCGATATAGGCTCTAAAACATAGGATGCACGCTCTAAGACATCCGAAATCCTATCTTTTTCATGGGTTTAACCCTCTAAAAGATCCGAAATCCTATCTTTTATATGGGTTTAACCCTGTAAAACATGCGATGGAGGATGTAAAAGATAGGAAAGGGGATGTTTCGGTGAAAATTACTGAAATGCAAAACGCCACTCCCTAATGGGAATGGCGTTCATTTTACCTGTATGCAGCCCTCACGGGTTTTATTTTATTTCTGCTTTTTTAGTTTTCACCGCAAAGCGTTGTTGTAAATCGTTGTACACAGCTTCGGAGCCGGGCACATTAACTCTGCTTGCTCCTTTTACTGAGTTGTAAAACACAAGCGCAGCATTGTAGGCCTCGCTTCCTGCCACCATAGTTGTGTCTTCGATAGCACGTTGAAGTGTTGATATTTGTTTTAATATATTATTCAGCTCTTGCGTTAGGGCAAAATCTTTTTTTGCTTCTGTAATATCCAGATATGCAGGAACTAAAGTAGGATTGCTTTCGGCATATTCCAATGATTTTTGAACAAATGCAATGGTTTTATCGCCCATTTTACTAAGTTCTAATCTATCAGAAGGTGTTAAGTTGAAAAGTAAATAATTTTCGAGTGATGTGCTTAATGCATTGATGTTGGTCTGAATTGCCGTTAATTTGTCGGCAGGTATCACTATTGATACCAGATTTTCTTGTGACATAAATTTAATTTTTGAAATGTAAATACTTGATAATTAATTCAGCGCAAAGGCTGCTTACAGGTTTAACCTTTTTAGCGGGTTATTATGTGTGTAAATTAAATATTTTAATTTCAATAAATACGTATAAATGCCAAATAATTAACAATTATTTTAAATATGAATTGATTTATATATACTTCACAATGGGGTCTTCAAAGTGATAGCATGACTTTAAGTCATACTATCACTGACCACATTGAATAGTGAAATAAAAATTTTAGAAAATGTAAAAAAATATTCTTATATTTGCGTTGAAACTGTAATCGTTTAATTAATTTTAAATTTAGTAACTTACATGAGCCTTTACAAGCAATTACAACAGGTTAGAAGCGAAGAAGATGTGAAAGATGCTTACATTAAAGCATTGGGATTGAAAGCTTATTCTAAAAATTTGATTGATATTCAGACAAAAGAAATCTGGTTTGAGGCAAAAGATAGCGGAAAAAATTCCACCTACGCCATGTTTACGCAATTGATGCATTATGTACAACAAGCTTTGAACAAAGGCGATTACGTTCCACCTTTTTTGGCGGTAATTGATACCCAAAAAGCAGCCATTATGAAAAGCGTAGATGTGGTTGATTTCCTTGCCAAAAAGACTATTAAATGGGGAACTTCGGCGAGTAAATATCCACAAGAAGCCTTGGATGCCGTTTCGGCTCATATTGGTACTCACTTTGTGTCGTTCCGAATTGAAACCCACGAGGAAGAGTTTATCAGCACCATAAAAAATGCCATTAAAAACGGCGATATTATCCGTACTCAAATAAAACCCCTTCGTCCGAATCTATTGCAGTACTTGCCGAAGGTAAAAAACTTTGGCAAGCGTATTTCGCACACACCGATGTGCGCACCGTGCGCGACGAATTAAAACTCAACCGTGCAGATGTAGGTTGGTATCAAATCCGCAAAGCCTTACAAGCCCGCAATGCCAGTGGCGATGTAGCTCCGGTAAGTTTCAAACCTTTCGAAGAAGCATACAAAGCATTGAGCGAAAAATTACAACCTATGGTTTATGAGTTTGGGTTTTTGAGGGTTTGATAAAGTGATAGCATGTAATTTTAAGTCATACTATTACTGCACCATACGGTGAGCGTGATATTAAACAAATAAGAATAAAACAAGAAATAAAAATGAACTTGTCGAAATATAATCCCAACAGAGAATTTTTACTTTATAAAGCCGATAATGGTGATGTAAAAGTGGATGTTTTGTTACAAAACGAAACAATATGGATGCCTCAAAGTAAAATAGCAGAACTTTTTGCAGTTCAACGTCCTGCCATTACAAAACACCTGAACAATATTTTTGAAAGCGGCGAGTTGGACGAAAAAGTGGTTTGTTCCATTTTGGAACTAACCACTCAACATGGCGCTATGACAGATAAAACGCAAACAAAGCCCACCAAATTTTACAATCTCGATGCTATTATTGCGGTCGGCTATCGTGTAAATTCCAAAAGAGCTACACAATTTAGGATTTGGGCTACTGTTGTTCTGAAAGAATATATTATAAAAGGCTACACAATGGATGTAGAGCGCCTAAAAAGCCCACAGCCTTTATTTGGAAAAGACTATTTTAAAGAACAGCTCGAAAAAATCAGAGATATCCGAAGTTCGGAACGCCGATTTTATCAGCAGATTACAGATATTTATGCCGAGTGTAGTATTGATTATGATTACGAATCGGAAATTACAAAAGAGTTTTTTGCAACCGTTCAAAACAAACTACATTGGGCAATTACTGGGCAAACGGCAGCTGAAATAATTATATCGCGTGCCAATCACGAAAAAGAAAAAATGGGTTTAACAAGTTGGAAAAACTCACCCAATGGCAGAATCAGAAAATCGGATGTCACCATTGCTAAAAACTATCTGACAGAGGAGGAATTAAAACCACTTAACCGAATTGTGTCAATGTATTTGGATTATGCTGAAGATCAGGCCGAACAAGGCAAAGTGATGACAATGAAAGATTGGGCCGAAAAACTAAATGCTTTTTTACAGTTTAATCAAAAAGAGATTCTACAGAACCTAGGTAAAGTTACTTCCGCTTTAGCAAAAGAATTTGCTGAGAATGAATACGAAAAGTACAGAGTAATTCAAAATCTGCTTTACGAAAGCGACTTTGATAAGGAAATCAAAAAACGTTTAATGTAAATCGGTATAACCTCAGTATGCCGTAGATAGAAAATGCTTGCTTCGTATTTTTTTAATTCATATACCTCACAATGGGGTCTTCGATGGCTAGGCTCTGAAAGCATTGTTCGGAGGCGGCGCGGCAACCGCCTTTGCATACTTGCCAGTGCGCACAAGGCTTGCAGAGTTCGGGTATGGCGGTTTCCCATTCGGTGCTGTAGTCCGAAAAGAGAATTTCTTCGAGGTCTTTTTCAAAAATATTGCCGGCTGTAATGGGGGAGTGGTTGCAAAGCCGGATATTTCCGTTAATGTCGAGCGTTATGGGGCGTTGCAGCGGGTTGAACGAGCAGTGACCGAAGCCAATCAGGGGATAATCGGCAGGGTTAAGCAGGCAAACGGGCGAGCAAACATTGGCTGTGAGTCGCAAACCGAGTTCTTCGGCCAGTGTATTGGCTACGCTGAAGGCTGCACGCAGTTCGGTGGCTGTAGCCGAAACTTCCATTGGGTTTTCGCAACCTTTGCCGCCTATATTGTACCTGTTGAGCATAATGCGACTGCACCCGAGCGACTGTATAAAGCGCAATGTTTCGTCAAGCTGATTTACATTGTGACGCGTAATAACCACCACTGGAACCACGCTGCCACCGAGTTTGATAACTTCGAGCGTGGAGGCTACCGACTTTTTCCAACTGCCTTTGACTTGCACCATGCGGTCGTGTACGTCGGCCTGTGCCGAATGGATGGGAAATTCGAACAGCCCGACACCCATTTTGAGCAATTGTTTGTAATCGGGCGATTTGCCTTGTGTGCCATTGCTAATCAGGGTAATTTGCTTGCCCTGCATGCGGCAAAAAAGCACCACTTCAGCAAAGCGTTCTGACAGAAATGGTTCGCCGCCCGTAAAAGCTACGGTTTTAATATCGGCCACTTCGAAAAGTTTTTTCAGCGTTGCAATGGCTTTGTTGTAGGAGTTGAAAGGAATGTGCTCCACAGCATCGGTTTTCCAGATATTGTAGCAATACACGCAGTTCAGGTTACAACGGTCGGTTGTTTCGAAAGCTATATGATGTAAGTTGAGCATGTTATTTTATTGTAATCTAAAATTAATTGGAATCACATACCATACCCGTACTACTTTTCCGTTTTGTTTGCCTGGAATCCACTTGGGCATACTTTTAATCAATCTTACAGCTTCTTTATCCATCGGTGGTTCTAAGCTACGGACTACCTCAACTTGTCCGATACTTCCATCTTTTTCAACCACAAAACGGCAAATAACTCTGCCTTGAATATCAACATAACACTGGCCAAATGGAGATTCACCTTTTAAATTCTCTGAGATAAATTTAAATAATTCTTTATCTCCACCCGGAAATTGTGGCATTTGATCAACAACATCGTAAATGTTTGTAGTTTTTTGATTTGTATTGAGTTTGAATTGAATGGGAAGTGTAAACCAAACGCTTGTAGGTTTACCGTTTTGTAATGGTTTCGAAAATTTGGGGAATTTTTTAACGACTCTAATGG
>CAIWIS010000120.1 GCA_903912795.1 uncultured Bacteroidales bacterium | reverse complement strand
TACCGAAGGCAATGAGTAAGGAAACCCAAAGCAATCGGGCAACATAAACTCACGACTTTCCTTACCAAATTCTTGTTGGAAATACTGTGTTCCCATCAAAAGTTGTCGAATATTTGATTCGGATGATGGAACATTTACATCATTTTCGACCCACGAGCTACCACTTGGATACCAACGACCTGCTGCCACCCATTTTTTAAGTTCTTCGTACTTCTCGGGATAATACTCACGCATCATCTGATAGCGACTTGCTCCCGACCAGTTAAACACATAATTCGGATACTTTTCGAAGGCAGCAAAATTATCATCCAAGGTATGTTTCAGAAAATCACGAATCACCAGCGGATACGACCACCGCCACACATCGTCGAGATGCGAATAAGGCACCAAAAACAGAGTTGGTTGCGTGAGGTCAATTGACTTTGGATCGATGGGCGCAATTACTTTTTTAGACGGAGCCAACTGTCCGAAAGCATTTGAAGTGAAGAAAACAAAAATTAATGCAAGTAGCAATGTAATTCGACTTGCATTTTTATAATTATGAAATTTAAAAATCATGATTTATGAGTTATTTTGAATTCAATTTTCAGGAAGCAAAAATAGTGTTAGGGTATTAAATTATGATTAATTTTACATTAATTGAAACTGACAGGTCTAAAAAAATGCAATAAGTTATAGATTCACAATGATTTATTCAATATATATTTTTTGCAAAAAGTCAGAACCTCCCGCGTTTACTTTCAATATATAATTTCCCGTTGCTATGGATTTCAAATCAATAAGGGTATTATTTTTACTAAAAGTTCCTTGATTCATAAGATTTCCAATTGTGTCATACACCGCAAAACATGCATTTTGAAAAGGTTTAGGCATTTCTATTCGAAAAGCACCTTTCGATGGATTTGGGTATGTTTTTATGCCTGCATTTTGATTAATCTGGTTAACAGCTGTTGAGTTTGTGCCATTGAAAAGCTCCGCATAAGGCCGACCGGGAAATATCTCTAATTTTGAAATAAGTTTTGCTTTCAAATCATCGGCTACAGTTTTGTTTGCATTAAATAGATTTACCTGCTCGGTAGGGTCATTTTTCAAATCGTAAAGTTGATCACTTTCATAATAGTGCGTGTAATTGGATGCTCCATAATAACCCAAGCTGGAATTTCGAACATAATACGGATAGGTATTTGTTTCGCCCGCAATAAAACTCGGAAATCGAACACCATTGTCTATTTTCTGTTGTGTAGCATTATCATAGCGAACGCTAATGTATTTCCAATCTTTAGTCAAGGCAGCGCGCGCATAGCCAAGTTCAAAAAACAAGAAATCGTGAACAGCATTTGTTTGAGTACCCGAAATCACATTTTTCAAACTCACTCCATCCATAGCTGAAGTAGCTGGCAAGACACCTGCCAAATCGAGAAAAGTCGGTGTAAAATCTATATTCTGAACCAATTCTTCGTAACGTGAATTGGCTTTAATGCCTGCAGGCCAGTACATCATTAAAGGCACTCGAATGCCTCCTTCGTACAAAGTTGTTTTGCCATGATTGTATTCGCCGTGATCCGAAGTAATTATAATCAAGGTATTTTCGAGTAATCCTTTGTCTCTAAGTTTATTCACCACAGCACCTACGGCATGGTCGAACCAACGTAACCAAGCAGCTCTGATATCTTTATCGGGCATTCCATTTATTTCTTGTAAAATTGAACTGCGACTTGGAAAATAAGAATAATCGCCGTTGATATAACCCGATGAAGTGAAAGTTGGATTGGCATCTAAACCCCGTACTTGTTTGCCGTTAACAATACTCCAAGGTGCCGGACCATGTGGTAATGTTTCGCTATAATAAAGAAAAAATGGTTCAGTCCCTGCTTGATCAATAAAATCCAAAGCGGCTTTATTTTTCCATTCCACATTATGCACATTGAGCGAATCGTTGTTAAGTTCTTTTAAATTAGCAGGATAAATGGCATTGGCATAATCGAAACCATAGGCTTTAATTCTATTCACCCACAAGTTATGATTGTTTATCATAGCTGCATTTACAATGATATTTTTGGGGTCAGCACCTTGAGTATATGTCATATAACCATCGGTAGTAAGTTTACCCGTTTCCAAAAATTGATGATCAATAACATGACTTTTACCCACAAAACCAGTGCGATAACCAGCTTTTTGAAGTAATCGTGGCAGATTATCCATTGTTTTTTCTAATTCGATGTTATTCTCGACCCTTGTAAATGATCCGGCAGGATGTAGTTTCATAAACTCTGTTCCCTCACATCGCCCTGCATATCGCCCTGTCAAAATTGAATATCTACTTGCTGCCGAGACTGTACTTGCCACATAAGCATTCGGAAAAATCATTCCATTTTTGGCTAAATTATCTATTATTGGTGTATGTACATTAGCATCTCCATTAAATCCAAAAGGTCTGGACTGCGAAGCTGACTTGGCTTCGATTGGGATAGAGCTTTGATCGTCGGTAAGAATGAAAACAATATTGGGTCTGCTGCCTTGAGGATTAGCAGCTGTTAATGACAAACTTATCAATGATTGACAAGCGAGAAGTGTTCCTTTTGAAATTATGAAATTATGATTGTAGAACGACATAATGTATTTGATTTAATTTTAAAAACAGTCAACAATTTCTTGTTGACTGTACAAATATAAATACAATACATTAATAAATAATTAATTAAGGATTAATGCGGGAGTAAAAATAAAAAAAAATCAGTTTTAATTCAATTTTATTTGTTTCGTGAGAGTTTTTAATTTATTTTGAAGTAAAGTTACGCCCGCGCTCTGTAATAATGGATTATTGAGTTGCGGGTGCATATTTAAAACCTGACTAGGAAGGAGGTCAAATGTCGCTAGATATTACTATCTTTGTTGACGAAAATGGTAAATAATAGCAAGCTAAAACAATCAACATATCATCACATTATCATATCTTTACATCTCTACAATTGTACATGAAAATCAACCTTCTCACTCCATTTACCCTTTCGTTGATACCACTTGCAGGTATTACGGCAGCAAATAAATCCAAGCAAACAAAGCCAAACATTGTGCTTATTTATGC
>CAIWIS010000119.1 GCA_903912795.1 uncultured Bacteroidales bacterium | reverse complement strand
GCCCAGCGCACTCTCCAGTGCTGCCATCATGGTTACCTGACATCCTGTGCCGTATCCCCAGTACCCGTAACCTTCGGGATAAGTTCCATCGGGACCATAATTTGCCATGGCTAAAGGAATCGATTTTACCGATTTGTCAATGATACTTTTCGCTAGCGCAGGCTCTTCGTCATAAATAGCCAATGCTCCAAGTACTAAACCTGAATTACATACCTGATTCCAATTATTGGTAGCCTTGTAGAACGAGGCATGTTTTTCGTTTTTTGCTGCATTAAAAGCTTTTTCAACAATGGCTTTACGCACCTTTATACGAGTCGAATCCGAAAGTTTATCATAAAGCCAATCGTACCCTATTGCAACAGCCATTGTCATCCCTGCAACATCCAGAAAATGACTCGGATTCCAATCTTTAAACTCACTCACGGCAACTAATTCTTTCTCGGCACGTGTAGCATACTTTTCATCACCTGTCATTCGATAAGCATAAGACAGGAAATAGATGCGACTCGTAGCTTCATTCGAAACTGCTAATAATCTTTTACCTTTGAGTTCACGTTCTAAAGGTGATTTTGTTAGAAATTCATCAGCAGAACTAATAATACGCTGGTGAATAATCATCATTTCAGGATTTCGACGCAACAAAGCGTTTATTTTTTGTTCTTCGCCTTTTTTTAATAATAATCGCGGATGAGCAGTAATATTTTCAGTAACAGCTGGTGACGGAGATGTAATTCCATTAATAGATTTTGCCGCAGAGCTGACAAAACAAGATAGGACAAATAGAATTATTAACAAGATATATTTATTATACATGTGAGAAGTTTTTTTTAAATGAAAGAGAAACGATTATCTTCCATTTTTGTGATTTAATAATATGAGTAAGAATCATCTAATTGAAATATTTATAATTAATATCTATTGATTCGTATAATAGAAATTATCAAAGTCCACGTAAGTATTACTTGACTTACCGTTGGACGAAGCGTACATTCCAACCATTGGACCGGTAAATCGGTATCCATAAACGAATTGGGTGTCAGAAAGGTCGTTGTCTTGATTTAAGCTTTTCCATTTTACACCATTTACAGAGTAGCTGAACGAATATATCAAACCCTTTACATCCATTTTTAAATACAAATTCCCCTTACGGACAGGAACTTGTGCCAATACCGAATCAGCGCTTGTTTTGCTATCGCGCATCGAAACTTTCAGAACAAGGTCTTTATTTTCAAGTTTAACAGTATACTTCAGATAACAATTCATTTGATTTATAATCACGATACCAGCTTCCTCATTTTCGCCCGTTGGTTTAAAGTCCATTTTAGTTGTAACCGTAAAATCGGCATGTTCCTGACGTTTAGAGACTAATGATGGATTCGCTATTTGATGAATCATTTCAGGACGAAGTTTTAATCGCAAAAATCCTTTTCTGTCAGTTAACGACCACCATTCGGTACGTGGTGTACGAAGGAAAGTCCACTGAGGATGTAACTTCACGCCATTAAAATCTTCCATTAGGTAACTTTTATCAACAGCGGGTGCTTCAGGCAAATTTGGTTTTACTTGTACCAATTCGCTACGACCTACTAAACCCTTTGTATTTACGATAGGCCATTCGCCCGACCAATCTACCGTGCTCATAAATGTTTCACGACCGAGTATAAAACGAGGGAGCAAATTTCCATCTTGTATCGCACGTTTTCCTAAATATACAATTGCCCAGTTGCCATTCTGAATTTGCACCAAATCTGCATGGCCCGTGGCCGTAATAGGATGATTCGTTGGTAAATCGCGATGTGTCAGTATCGGATTGTTGGGGTTCATTTCCCATGGCCCAAATACATTCTTGCTCCTTAAAATAATAAAGGCGTGATTTTGGCCTGTGCCGCCAATGGAGCAAGTGAAATAGTAGGTGCTATCTTTTTTGTAGATATGAGGCCCTTCCATGGAACTGATGTTTTTCACAGAACCTGCTTTAAGTGGGTTAATGGTACTATTATAGTCGCCCGCATCGCAGTTGATCTTTTTTTCGCCTACTAATTCCCATTTTTCCAAATCAATTTCCTGAGTCCAGATAGCGTTATGATGACTCCATTGCTTATGAGCTGGTACAGCCGTTCCCGACATATACACTTTCCCATTGTCGTCGAAAAACAAGTCTGGATCAATGCCGGGAGCATCTTTAATAAAATGCGGTTCGGACCATGGGCCGGCAGGATTTGTGGCAGTACAAATAAAATCGCCAGCCCCTTTAGTTAGCGTGGTCACCATATAAAACGTACCTTTGTTGTAGCGAATGCATGGAGCATAAATTCCGCCAGATGACTTTGCGCTATCAAGGTTTAGTTGCGATGGCCGATCGAGCACATGACCAATCATCTTCCAGTTAACCAAGTCGGTACTGTGATAAACCGGAACTCCCGGGAAATATTCGAACGAAGAAGTCACCAGGTAATAATCCTTTCCTACCTTACAAATACTTGGATCCGGATTAAAGCCCGGAATGATAGGGTTTGCGTAGGTATTCGTAGCTCCGTTTACAGCTTTTAAATCAGTTGTAACAGTGCGAACAGCATGTGCTTTAGTAGTTTTTATCTTAGCAGAGGCTGTGCCTGCTAGTAAAAGAATTGCAAGTAAAAGTGATAACCTAATTCGTTTCATGTTTTTAAAATAATAGTTTATTTCTCTCTGTATTTAATTTTGACTGCAAACTGATACCAATAATTCAGCATCCGTATTTGCTTGTATTGTTGTTTCGAAACCAACGCGTATTGTACCCGTATTATCCTGATCGTACGTATTTACAGGTTTGTTACTCCATATTTTCATCGTTACTATTGCCGGTGCTTCGACCGTTAACAGCATCTTTTTTCCATCCTTTGTCAATTCTATTTGGTTATCACCCACAATCTTTGCTCCCTCGGGTGTTACCATCAGCCACATTATTTTGGCTGAAATTTCTCTTGTTTTAATTTTATCACTCACATGTAAATCGTTGTTAGCATCCAAACTTACTTTACGAACAACCTTACTTACGCTGTTCGCAAAAATAGGTGAAAGATCCAACTCAGCACCTTTGCATTCAGCTATTTGAAAGGTATTTGTAATTTTAGAAACTCCATTTACAAGGTGTCGTTCGCCATTAATAATTAAAGTTGAATGACCCGTATTACCCAATCGAAAAACCTCCCACCGTTGTCCATCCTGGTTCGAATTCCACAAATCTACTCCTTTGCTTTCCAAGGTATAATACGATTGCAAACCTAATTCTACAGCCCAACGCACCCCATTTTTTTCATATACGAACGAACCGGCATCCATGTGTCCGTGCGAGATATTGGCAGCTCCACCAACTACACCAAGATAAGCATCGTTTTTATCATTCCACCCACTGCGGTAAATAAACAGCGGTTTGTTTCCGCCACTTAACCAAAAGTTCATTTCTGGCACTTCGATTGTTTTTACCAAAACATCTTTCGAAAAAATCAACACATTGGGCAACAAACGACTGTCAATACTACTCGCTAAGTTCAACAGATATTTTTGTTCATGAAATAGAGTCGATGCATCGTTTAGTTTTGCTGCAAACCAGTACATTGCTGGCTGAAAAGCCGGTTTTGAACCAGCATCACCATAATTGTAACACAAGCCCGTTGGCGCTGTCATCATCAGCATATAATAAGGCGAGCGCATAAAAGGTTTGTTTTCCGACAATTTATAATCGGTGCCCAGCGCACTCTCTAGTGCTGCCATCATCGTTACTTGAAATCCCGTTCCATAGCCCCAGTACGAAAATCCTTCGGGATAAGCTCCATCGGGCCCGTAACTTTGCATGGCTAAGGGGACAGACTTTACCGACTTGTCTATCATAGCCTTCGCAAGTGCTGGTTCTTCGTCGTAAATTGCCAGCGCACCCATTACCATACCCGCATTACACACCTGATTCCAGTTGTTGATAGCCGTATAAAACGAGTCGTATT